>DATADI010000667.1:0-6526 GCA_036258615.1 Thermomonospora sp.
TCCCGGGGGAGCGGGGGGATCGTGGGACGCGGGCCGGTCGGTGCCGCGTTCCGGGGGATCGAGGTGGTCCGGCTCGACGGGTGCCGTGCCCTCCGAGCCCATGCCGCTGCTAGTCACACGCCCCCCGTGATGTTCCCGTGACCGACGATACCTGAGGGCATCCGGTGTACGGGCCGGTCACCGTCCACGTCCCATGGCTTCCACAAACAGGACGACCAACACCTCTCGATGGTTGTCGTGGCCCTCCTCACCGACGCCGGAACCGCACGCCGGAACCGCACGCCGGAACCGCACGCCGGAACGAGCAGACGGCGGCAGCCCCGGCCGGGGTCCGCCGCCGTCTGCGCGTCGGTGGGAGAGCGCGGTTACTTCTTGGGCGCGACGCCGAGGATGTCCACGATGAACACCAGCGTGTCGTCGCCCTTGATGCCGCCCTGGGGGTTGCCCTCCTTGCCGTACCCCTCCTTGGGCGGCAG
Organism: Thermomonospora sp.; assembly: GCA_036258615.1. Taxonomy (GTDB): domain Bacteria; phylum Actinomycetota; class Actinomycetes; order Streptosporangiales; family Streptosporangiaceae; genus Thermomonospora. Next base: position 477 of record DATADI010000667.1, read on the forward strand.
CACCATCATCACCCGGCTGCCGACCTTCTTGCCGGTCAGGCCCTTGTCGAAGCCGGGGACGGTCTGGCCGGTGCCGATGGAGAACGTCGCCACCGGGCCGCGCTTCCAGCTGGAGTCGAACTCCTTGCCGGTCTTCCAGATCTGGCCCTGGTAGTGGACGATCGCGTTGTCGTTCTTGGCCAGCGCGGGCCCGTCGCCCTCGATCAGGGTCTCCACGACCAGCTTGTCGGGGGCGTCGCCGTCCGGCATGGTCACCTTGGGGCCCTGGCCGGGCTTGCCGGCCTCCACCGTGGGCAGCCCGTCCTCGGAGAACTTCTTCTGCTCGCCCGTCAGCGCCGAGGTCTTCGGGTACGTCCTGATGATGTCCATCACGAACAGCATCGAGTCGTCGCCGGTCACGCCGAGCTGCGGGTTGCCCTCCTTGCCGAACCCGTCGGCCGGGGGGATCTCCACCATCAGCCGGGACCCGACGGTCTGGCCGATCAGCGCCCGGTCGAGGGTCTTGTCGATCCCGGTGGCGCCCTTGGCGCCGAGTGACAGGCCGGCCGGGGCGCCCTGCGCGTAGGTGCTGTTGATCTTGCTGTTGCCGTCGCCCTCGCCGGACTCCTCGCCGCCCGCCGGGTCGGCGCTCGCCGAGGCCGAACCGCCCTTCCACTTGTAGAAGGTCAGGTGCACGAACGCCAGGTCGTTGGCCGCCAGCTTGGGCCCGGTGCCGCGGATCAGCGGCTCGGAGCGGAACTTGCCGGAGGGCTTCAGCTCGTCGGGGATCTTCACCTTCGGCTCCTTGCCGAAGGCGCCGGTGACCTCGACCTCCGGGCCCGGCCGGGTGACGTACCAGGTGGTGCCGCCGGCCACCGCGAGCGCGGCGACCACCAGGACGGCGATCGTCAGCCGCCGCCGCTTCCTGGCCTGGGCCGCGGTGAGCGCGGACGGCCGGGACGGGGTCCGGCGGCTGGAGCCCCCGCTGATCCCGTGGGGCGTGAAGTCCGGACGCTTGATGCCCTGGGCGCTCGGCAGCTTCGCCTTCAGCTTCGGGCTGGGGGCCGGTGAGCCGCCGCTCGGCTTGTCATCCTCGGGCATTTTCCTCACTGTCTCCGGCTAGACGACACCTCAAAGAGCACACCTTGCCAGCACCGGCCTAAGGGCAGTGTGAAACCGTGCGAACAAGACCGGACCGAATGTATCGGGCCGGACCGGCCTGGGGAACCGGACGGGCCACGCCGTGCCGCTGGCAGTCTAGCCGTGCCCGGTCACCGTTTGACGAGGTAGCGCATCCAGACCAGGCCGTCGCCGAGGGGTTCGGCGGCCAGCATGTACAGCGCCGACGCGGGCGGTGGCGCGGCCCCGTACCAGTACCGGCCGTCGTGCGGGCCGGCCAGGCGCGGGTGGACGATCAGGCTCACCTCGTCCAGCAGCCCGGCGCGCAGCAGCGCCCCGATGAGCGCCCCGCCGCTGTCGACCCGTACGGTCTCGACGCCGTGCCGGACGCGGAGGGTGTGCAGGGCGTCGGCGAGGTCCACGTGCTGCTCCCCGGTCACCAGCTCGGGAACGTTCCGGTCCGGCGGGCGGGGCGGGGTCGCCCGTGCGTGCAGGGCCAGCACCTCGGACCACCGCCCGGCCGCCCGCAGTTCCTCCCAGCGGCGGACCCGGCCCCGTCCGTCCACCACGGCGAGCAGCGGGCCGTCCGCCAGGGGGCCGGGGCCGGGGGCGGCGGCGAGGGCCTCCTCCTGGGCCAGGATGGTGTCGGCACCGGTGAGCGTGGCGTCCTCGGCCCACGTGGCCGCCAGCTCGTAGAAGCGGGATTCGTCCGGGTCGAAGCCCGTCGTCGCGCCGTCGAGGGAAACGGCGGCGTGGGCGACCACATAGGGCTGGTCTGACGCCATAGGTCTGAGATTAGACCGATTCCTTCGCCCAGGGGTGGCGGATGCGGCCCTTCGGTTTGAACACCGACAGGCCCGTCGCGGTGAGCAGCAGGGCGAGCTGCCCGGACACCACGGCGACCTGCCGCCACTGCCGTGCCGGGTCCGCCGGGACGCCGCCCTCGGTGGCGGCGGCCATGACCTCGGGCGTGAACAGCACGATCCCCATGAGGATCGTGGCGACCAGCAGCACGAGCTTGGCCGTGACCCACCAGTGGCGCAGCAGGCCCCAGCGCGTGCCCAGGCCGAGGACGATCCCGCTGACCAGGGCGGTCATGCTCAGCGGGATCCCGCCCGCGTAGACCAGGAAGGTCATCAGCCGGTAGGCCGAGTGCGCCAGCACGGGGTCGTCGGCCAGCGTGGCGGCGAGGTTGAGGACGACCATCACCCAGATCTCACCCAGCAGCGCGACCGAGGTGATGACGTGGACGAGCAGGACGGTCTTGCGCACACCCGGCGGCAGTCCACGGCGGGCGGGTCTGGTGCGCTGTGCGACGGCGGTCATCACGGCTCCTTCTCTCGACGGCTCCCGTGCATCGTGACCGGGTGTTCGGAGGGCCGTCGTCGGGCCGTCGGAGGCTCCGGGCGTGCCGCGCGGGGAGCATCGGGAGGGGCGGGGCGTGCTCCCGGCGCGGTACCGGGGAGCCGTTCACGCCGGGCGCAGCAGCGCCTCCTGGGCGATCGAGGCCACCAGGACGCCGTCCTCGGTGTGCAGGGTGCCGCGCGCCAGGCCCCGGGCCCCGAAGTTGGTGACCGGGTCGACGGAGTACAGCAGCCAGGCGTCCGCGCGGGCCGGGCGGTGGTACCAGACCGCGTGGTCGAGGCTGACCGCCGTGGCCAGGCGGGTGGGGGAGCCGGGCGCCATGGCGCTGCTGACCACCGCCATGTCCGACAGGTACGCGATCAGGCAGGCGTGCAGGGCCGGGTCGTCCCCCAGCGGCTCGCGGGCGCGGACCCAGAACGGGTGGGGCATCGGGAACCGGCCGGGCTCGGGCCGCCTGACCAGCCGGACGTCGAAGAGCGGCGGGTGCCTCAGGAACGCGGGCTGCTCCAGGGGCGGCAGCTCGTCGGGCCCGGGTACGCCGGTGGGCGCAGCGGGCTGCCAGTCGTGCCCCGGCTCGGGGTCGTGGAACGAGGCCACCATCTCGAAGATCGGCTTGCCGCCCTGGGCCGCGGTGACGTGCCGGGTCGCGAACGAGCGGCCGTCGCGGGTGCGCGTCACCTCCAGGCGCAGCGGCTCGTCCGGGATGCCGGGGCGCAGGAAGTAGGCGTGCAGCGAGTGCGGGGGGCGGCCGTCGGCGAGGGTGAGGCAGGCGGCCCGCAGGCTCTGCGCCGCGACCTGCCCGCCGAACAGCCTGGTGCGGCCGAGGGAGGGGGCGTTCACCACGAAGGCGTCCCCGTCCACCGGCTCCAGGGCGAACAGCCGCGCGAGGGCCAGCGCCCCGGCCGTGTCGTCCCGCATGTCGAATCCCCTTCGGTTTCGCCCGGTTCATGGTGGCACACCGGGGGATCGGGGACACGCGGGCGGGTCAGGGCACCAGGACGGCGCGGCCCTCCAGCCGCCCCTCCCGCATCCGCCGGTAGACCTCGTGGAAGAGGGCGAGCGGGAACGTCTCCACGTGCGGGGCGACCAGTCCCGCGCGGGCCAGCGCGACCACCTCGATCAGCTCGTCACGGGTGCCCCAGTACGGCGTGGTCACCGAGCACTCCGAGGGCACCAGGCCGTAGGCGACCGGGAGGCGTCCCCCGGCCAGGCCGACGATCGTCAGGTCGCCGAGCACCGCCGCCGCCGAGGCGGCCAGTTCCACGGTGGGCTGCGCCCCCACCATGTCCAGGACCAGGTCGGCGCCCTGCCCGTCGGTCAGGTCGCGGATCCGGGCGGCGGCGTCCGGGCCGGACCGCACGGTGTGGTCGGCTCCGGCGCGGCGGGCCAGGTCGAGCTTGTCGTCGGCCAGGTCCACCGCGATCACCGTCGCCGGGGCCACCGCCTTGAGGATCTGCACCGCCACGTGCCCGAGCCCGCCGACGCCGATCACCACCGCCGCGGCGCCCGGCACCAGTTTCGGGATCGACCGCTTGATCGCGTGGTACGGGGTGAGCCCGGCGTCGGCCAGCGGCGCGGCGGTCACCGGGTCCAGGTCGCCCAGCGGCACCAGCCAGCGGGCCGACGGCACGAGCATGTACTCGGCCATCCCGCCGTCGCGGCCCAGCCCGCCGCCCGCCACGCCGAGGTCGGCGGCGCGCCGGCAGTAGTTCTCCGCGCCCTGCGCGCAGCGGCGGCAGCTCCCGCAGCCCCACGGCCCGTACACGATCACCGGGTCGCCCTTCTCGAACCCGGCGACCCCCGGTCCCGTCCGCTCCACCCAGCCGGCGTTCTCGTGCCCGAGGGTGAACGGCAGCGGGTACGGCAGCGCGCCTTCGGGCCACTCCATGACGTGCAGGTCGGAGTGGCAGGCGCCCGCGCCCGCCACCTTGAGCAGCACCTGCCCCGGGCCCGGCTCGGGGACGGGCACGTCCAGCAGTTCGGGCTCCGCCTGCCAGCGGGTCAGCCGCACGGCCTTCATCGGGACCTCCCCCGGTCGTCTCCAGGAGGTTCCCGTTCCCTCTGGAACGGTCCCAAAGAGTCCCGACGGGTCGTTACGGACAGAGACCGGGCATATCGGAAGTGCTACTCAAGCGCGATCTTCGCCGCTATATTGGCGTCCCCGGATTCCCGGGTGCACCGTTCGGACGGTCCGGGGCGTGCTGTTGCCATGCATGCGGAAGGGCCGTCCCTGAGCGAGGGGACCGCCCATGACCACGCGACCGCACTCCGTCGGACGGACCCCGCTGGAGGCACTGGCCGTCGAACCCCTCATCACCCGCGACTTCGACGCCCGCCCGGCGCTGGTGTACGAGGGCCTGCGCGCCAGGTACGGGGCGGTCGCGCCGGTGGACCTGCTCGGCGTCCCGGTGTGGCTGGCGCTGGGGTACGCCGAGGTGCTGGACGTCCTGCAGAACCGGCAGGGCGTGTGGAGCAAGCGGCTGGACGCCTGGCGCGCCTGGGCCGAGGGGCGGGTGCCGCGCGAGTGGCCGCTGCTGCCCGCCCTGGAGGTCAACCACGTCGTCTTCCAGGAGGGCCAGCGGCTCGCCGACCTGCGCACCGCGTACCACGCGGCGCTGCGGCCCTACCAGGACCCGGCGCACCCGCAGGCCCGGGACCTGCGCGCGGCGATCACCCGGTACGCCGACGACCTCATCGACGTGATGACCGAGGGCAGCGGCGGCACCGGCTGGGCCGACCTGTCCGCCCAGTACGCGCGCCCGCTGCCGCTGATGGTCGTCGACCGCCTGCTCGGCTTCCAGAGCGGCCGGGGCGACGAGGTCCTCATGGACATGTGGCGGGTGCTGGACGCCGGGCCGGACTCCTCGGCGGCGCTGGAACGGCTGCTGGCCGCGCTCGCCGACCTGGGCGCGGCGAAGATGGCCCGGCCCGGGGAGGACTTCCCGTCGTACCTGCTGGCGGCGTGTCCCGGGCTGACGGTGGACGGGCTGGCGCGGGAGCTGATGATGCTGGTCGGCGTCACCGGCGACCACACCGGCACGCTGATCAGCAACACCGTCGCCGAGGTGATCGCCGCCGGTGCCGGGGCACGGGCGAGCCTGTCCACCGGGATGATCCGGGAGACCGTGAACCGGGTGGCCATGGCCAACCCGCCGATGGCGAACCTGACGTTCCGCTGCCCGTCGGTGGACGTGCGGCTGGGGGAGTTCACCGTCTCCGCCGGGGAGCCGGTCATGCTGTCGGTCGCCGCCGCGCACGCCGACCCGGCGTTCGCGCGCCGCCTGGACGCCGACCCGGTGCACAGCAGCCGGGCCCACCTGGCGTGGGGCGCCGGGCCGCACCACTGCCTGGGCTCGGAGCTGGCCATGATGATCGTGACGATCGCGATCGAGCGGCTGTTCGAGCGGTTCGCGGGGCTGTCCCTGACGCTGCCCGCCGACCAGCTTCCCTGGCGGTCCTCGCCGCTGATGCGGGGCCTGCGGTCGCTGCCGGTCCGGTTCGAGCTGGCGGAGCCGCCCGCCGTCCCGGCGGCGCCCGCACCCGCCGAGACCACCGCGCCGCCCGCCGCGTCGGCCGCCGCGTCGCCC
>DATADI010000668.1:0-4350 GCA_036258615.1 Thermomonospora sp.
ACGGGCCCACGCCCAAGGAGATCCTGCGCAAGTACACCGCGCTGACCGGCCGCCCGCCGCGCGTCCCCGCCTGGTCGTACGGGCTGTGGCTGTCCACCTCCTTCACCACCTCCTACGACGAGGAGACCGTCACCGCGTTCATCGACGGCATGGCCGAACGGGACCTGCCGCTGAGCGTGTTCCACTTCGACTCGTTCTGGATGCGCGAGTTCCACTGGTGCGACTTCGAGTGGGATCCGCGCACGTTCCCCGACCCGCGCGGCATGCTCGCCCGGCTGAAGGCGCGGGGCCTGCGGATCTGCGTGTGGATCAACCCCTACATCGCCCAGCGCTCGGCGTTGTTCGAGGAGGGGAGGCAGCGGGGCTACCTGCTCAGGAAGCCCGACGGCGACGTGTGGCAGTGGGACCTGTGGCAGCCCGGCCTCGCCATCGTGGACTTCACCAACCCCGAGGCCCGCGAATGGTGGGCGTCCAAGCTGGACGCGCTGCTGGAGATGGGCGTGGACTGCTTCAAGTCCGACTTCGGCGAGCGCATCCCCACGGACGTGCGGTGGTTCGACGGCTCCGATCCCGAGCGGATGCACAACTACTACACGTACCTGTTCAACGAGACCGTGTTCGAACTGCTGCGCAAGCGGCGCGGCGAGGGCGAGGCCGTGGTGTTCGCCCGGTCGGCCACGGCGGGCGGCCAGCGGTTCCCGGTGCACTGGAGCGGCGACTGCGAGTCGACGTTCGAGGCGATGGGACAGAACCTGCGGGGCGGCCTGTCCCTCGGCATGTCCGGTTTCGGCTACTGGAGCCACGACATCGGCGGGTTCGAGGGGACACCCGACGCGGCGGTGTTCAAGCGCTGGATCGCCTTCGGGCTGCTGTCGTCGCACAGCCGCCTCCACGGCAGCGGCTCCTACCGCGTGCCGTGGGTGTTCGACGAGGAGGCGGTGGACGTGCTGCGCGCCTTCACCCGCCTCAAGGCCACGCTGATGCCGTACCTGCTGCGCGCCGCCCGGCAGGCGCAGGACGACGGGGTGCCGATCATGCGGGCGATGGTGCTGGAGTTCCCCGGCGACCCGGCGTGCACCCACCTGGAGCGGCAGTACATGCTCGGGGACGACCTCCTCGTGGCCCCCGTCCTGTCCGCCGACGGCGAGGTCTCCTACTACGTGCCCGAGGGCACCTGGACGCGGCTGCTGACCGGCGAGACCGTGGAGGGGCCGCGCTGGGTGCGCGAACGGCACGGCTTCGACAGCCTGCCGCTGCTCGTCAGGCCCGGCGCGGTGCTCCCGGTCGGCGCGGTGGACGACCGGCCCGAGTACGACTACGCCGACGGCGTCACCCTGCGGATCCACCGGCCCGCCGACGGCGCCGAGGTCCTGACCGAGATCCCCGACGCCGACGGCGGCGTGGCCCGCACGTTCCGCACCACCCGGCAGGGCGGCACCCTGCGCGTCGAGACCCAGGGCGGCGCGCCCTGGCAGGTGCTGCTGCCCGGCGTCCACGGCCCCGCGTCCGTCGAGGGCGGCCTCGCCCGCCCCCACGACCACGGCCTGTACGTCGAGGCCCGGGGGACCACGGTGGTCATCGAACTGGAGGAGCGCGCATGACCGGCCCGGACCTGCCCACCGGCTTCCCCGCCGGGTTCGTGTGGGGCGCGGCGACCGCCGCGTACCAGATCGAGGGGGCCGCCCGCGAGGACGGCCGAGCCCCGTCCATCTGGGACACCTTCAGCCACACGCCCGGCCGCGTCCTCGGCGGCGACACCGGGGACGTCGCCGCCGACCACTACCACCGCATGGCCGACGACGTCGCGATGATGGCCGACCTGGGCCTGCGCGCGTACCGCTTCTCCCTCGCCTGGCCCCGCCTCATGCCGGGCGGCCGGCTCAACACCAGGGGCGCGGACTTCTACAGCCGGCTGGTGGACGCCCTGCTGGAACACTGCATCGCCCCGGTCGCCACCCTGTACCACTGGGACCTGCCCCAGGACCTGGAGGACGACGGCGGCTGGCCGCACCGCGACACCGCCCTGCGCTTCGCCGAGTACGCCGAGACCGCCGGGCGCGTCCTCGGCGACCGCGTGCACACCTGGACCACGCTGAACGAACCGTGGTGCTCGGCGTTCCTCGGATACGGCTCGGGCGTGCACGCGCCCGGCCGTACCGATCCCGCCGACGCGCTGGCCGCCGCGCACCACCTCAACCTCGCGCACGGCCTCGCCGTCGAGGCGCTGCGCGGCGTGGCCTCCCCGGACGCCCGTTTCTCGGTCACCCTCAACCTGCACCACGTGCGCGGCGCGTCCGGCACCGACGCCGACGCCGACGCGGTGCGCCGGGTGGACGCCGTCGCCAACCGGATCTTCCTGGACCCGATGCTGACCGGCCGCTACCCCGCCGACCTGCTGGAGGACACCGCGCACATCACCGACTGGTCGTTCGTGCGGCCCGGGGACGAGCCGGCCGCCGCCGCGCCGATCGACGTGCTCGGCGTCAACTACTACGCGCCCACGCTGGTCCGGCACTGGGACGGCCGCGCGCCCCGGCAGACCGCCGACGGGCACGCCCCCAGCGAGCACTCCGCCTTCCCCGGCTGCGAGGACGTCGAGTTCCTCCGCCACCCCGGCCCCACGACGGCGATGGGCTGGCCCGTCGACGCCACCGGCCTCACCGACCTGCTGACCCGGCTGCACCGCGACCACCCCGGGATCCCGCTCATGATCACCGAGAACGGGGCGGCCTTCGAGGACACCGTGGACGGCGACGGCCGCGTCCGCGACACCCGCCGCGTCGGCTACCTCCGCGACCACCTCGCCGCCGCCCGCGCGGCCCTCGACGCGGGGGTGGACCTGCGGGGGTATTTCGTCTGGTCGCTGATGGACAACTTCGAGTGGTCCTACGGCTACTCCCGGCGGTTCGGCATCGTCCGGGTCGACTACGCCACCCAGCGCCGCGTCTGGAAGGACAGCGCCCACTGGTACCGGGACGTCATCGCGGCGAACACCTGAGCCGGCGCTCCCCGCGCCGCGACTCAGCGGCGCGGGGCGGCCGAGCTGCCGCCGGGCACCAGCCGGGGCGGGATGAGCGTGGCGTCCGGCACCTCACCGGCGCCGTCGAGCTTGGCCATGAGCAGCTCGACCGCCCGGCGTCCCATCTCCTCGGCCGGTATCGGCACCGCCGTCAGCCGCGGCGAGACCTGCGCGGCCAGCTCCTCCGGGCCCATCGCCACCACCGACATGTCGCCCGGCACGGCGACGCCCTGCGCGCGCAGCGCCTCCAGCAGCGGCGGCACGGCCGGCTCGTTGTGCACCACCAGCCCGGTCACCTCGGGATGCTCGGTGAGCAGTTCCTTGACGGTGGCCTGGACGGCCTCGTGGGCCGGGTCGCACGGCCGGACCACGGCCCGCACGCCACGGCGGGCGGCGGCCCGCTCGAACCCCGCCAGCGTGCGGCGGGCGAAGCCGGTGCCCCGGTCGAGCACCCCGGCGGGCGGCCCGACCAGCGCCACCGCGGTGTGACCGAGATCCGCCAGGTGGTCCACGCACCGCCCGGCGGCGGCCGCGAAGTCCAGGTCCACGCAGGTCAGCCCGGCCGCGTCGGCGGGGAACCCGAGCAGCACCGAGGGCAGTCCCAGCTCCCGCAGCACCGGCGCCCGGGGGTCGTGCAGCTCGACGTCCATCACGATGACCGCGTCGACCAGCGCGGAGCGGGCCACCCGGTGCAGGCCCTCGGTGCCCTCGTCGTTGGTGAGCAGCAGCACGTCGTGGTCGTGGCCGCGGGCGGCGGTGACGATCGCCATCGCGATCTGCAGCACGATCGGCACGTGCATGTCGGTGCGCAGCGGCACCACGAGGGCGATCACGTTGGCCCGGCTGCTGGCCAGGGCCCGCGCCCCGGCGTGCGGGTGGTAGCCCAGGGCCCGGATGCTGGCCTCCACCCGTTCCCGGGTCCGCGCGGAGATCGCCCGTTTGCCGCTCAGCACGTACGACACGGTGCTGGGGGAGACGCCGGCGTGCCTGGCGACGTCGGCGATGGTGACCATCGGCGTTCCTTCCCGGACGGACGGCCGTCGAAGCGCTTCGATCCGCAATCTAGGGTGCGCCGCCCACCGGCCGCAAGCTCGCCGCCCAATATCGCACGCCGGGGCCCCGGAGGGGACGCGATGCCCGAGCCCGCGGGAGACGGGGGGTTGACGGGCGGGGAGAGCCGTGTCACCTTCGTGATCGCGAGCGGTCGTCGAAGCGCTTCGATGGCCCTGTTCGCACGGACCCGGAGGACGTCCATGTCCCTGGCACCACCCCGTCCACCCCGCCCCCCGCGCCCACCCCGCTCCCCAGGACGCCGGGCCGCGCTCGCCGCG
>DATADI010000669.1:0-8550 GCA_036258615.1 Thermomonospora sp.
GGCGGCGAGCGCCCCGGCGGTCTCCGGGCCGTCGCCCTCCTCGGCCTCGGCGACCGCCCGGTCGAGCGCGGGGCGGCGGCGGCCGGAGCGCCGGAGGGCCTCGGTGAGCTTGACCCACAGCTGGCGGCCCGCCTCCCCGGACGCGCCGTCGAGGATCTTCAGGAGCGTCGCCGCGAGGGCCGAGGCCGCGAGGGGGTCCATCCGCGTCCGCCTTTCACCGGTGGGGGCTGTTCCGCACGGTAACGCGGCGGGCGCGCGGCGGCAGCCGGTTGCCGGGTCCGGTCACCCCTTGCGGTGGTCCCAGCTGGCCACGTGCTCGGGTTCCATCACGATGACGACCCGCTTGGCCAGCGACCGTTCCAGCGCCTCGGCGAACCCGGCGTCCAGCGGCTCGTCCGGCGCGGGGGCGGGCAGCCCGGCCAGCCGGGAGCCGACCACGGCGCCGACCCGCGTGCGGACCGCCGGGTCCTCGATGATGCGGCCGGTGCCCTTGAGCTTGACCCCGCGCAGCTCGGCGTACTCGGTGCCCGCCTCGACCAGGCAGGTCATGGTGGGGTTCCGGCGCAGGTTGACCACCTTCTGCGAGGCCGCGTAGGTGGTGAAGGCGATCTTCCCGTCGAGCAGCGCGTAGAACATGGTGACCAGGTGCGGGGCGCCGTCGGGGTCGAGGGTGGCGACCTGCACCTTGAACTCCTCGGCGAGGAACGCGGCCACCTCCTCCGGGGACATCCTGATCGTGTCGCGCTTGCCGCTCACCGGGCCTCCTCGGATGTGGCCGCCGGAAAAGGATGCGACCAGAATAGCGTTCGGTCTCCAGAATGGGACCCATGTCCACCCGCGACCTGCTGGTGCTCGGCACCGCCAGCGCCGTCCCGACCAGGGCCCGCAACCACAACGGCTACCTGGTGCGCTGGGACGGCCAGGGCCTGCTGTTCGACCCGGGGGAGGGCACCCAGCGGCAGATGGTCCGCGCCGGGGTGGCCGCGCACGACCTCGACTGGATCTGCGTCACCCACTTCCACGGCGACCACTGCCTGGGCGTGCCCGGGGTCGTCCAGCGCATCGCCCGCGACGGCGTCGAGCATCCGGTGCGTGCGGTGTTCCCCCGGAGCGGGCTGGAGTACTGGCGGCGGCTGCGGCACGCGTCCTCGTTCCGCGACACCGGCGTCATCACCGAGCACCCGGTCGGCGGCGCGCACGCGGCCGTCGACACCGCCGGGGCGCCCTTCTCGCTGACCGCGCGGCGGCTCGACCATCCGGTGGAGGCGTACGGCTACCGGCTGGAGGAGCCCGACGGCGTCACCATGCTGCCCGACCGGCTCGCCGAGCACGGCGTCGCGGGCCCCCTGATCGGCAGGCTCCAGCGGGAGGGCCGGGTGACCACGCCCGACGGCCGTACGGTCACGCTGGAGGAGTGCAGCGTCCCGCGCCCCGGGCAGAAGCTGGCGTTCGTGATGGACACCCGGGTCTGCGCGGCGGCCCGTGATCTGGCGTCCGGGGTCGACCTGCTGGTCATCGAGTCCACCTTCCTGGACGAGGACGCCGCCCTGGCCCGCGAGTACGCCCATCTGACCGCCCGGCAGGCCGGCGAGATCGCCGCCGAGGGCGGGGTGCGCCACCTGGTGCTCACCCACTTCTCCGAGCGTTACCGCGCCGAGGACACCCCCCGTTTCGCCGAGGAGGCCGCCGCCGTTTTCCACGGCGAGATCACCCTGGCCCGCGACCTCGACCGGATCCCCCTTCCGCCTCGCCGTCGTCCCTGACCGGGCGCTGTGAAAGCGCGGGTGGCGCGGGTAGGTTGCGATCATGAGTGCGCAGCGTGCCGAAGAGGTGGACGTCGTCGTCATCGGGATGGGCCCCGGGGGTGAGGACGCCGCCGGGCGGCTCGCCGAGGCCGGGTTGTCGGTGGTCGGTGTCGAGGCGCGGCTGGTCGGCGGGGAGTGCCCGTACTACGGCTGTGTACCGACCAAGATGATGATCCGCGCGGCCGACCTGCTCGCCGAGGGTCGCCGGATCCCCGGGATGGCCGGTGACTCGCGGGTCACCCCCGACTGGTCCCAGGTCGCCAAGCGGATCCGCGAGGAGGCCACCGACTCCTGGGACGACCGGGTGGCCGCCGAGCGGTTCGAGGGCCGGGGCGGCACGCTGGTGCGGGGCCTCGGGCGGATCACCGCGCCCCGCGAGGTCACGGTGGGCGATCGGGTGTTCCGGGCCCGCCGGGGCATCGTGCTCAACACCGGCACCGATCCGGTCGTCCCCCCCATCGAGGGCCTGAAGGACACCCCGTACTGGACCAACCGGGAGGCGGTGGAGGCCGAGGAGGTCCCCGCCTCGCTCGTGGTGCTGGGCGGCGGGGCGATCGGCACCGAGATGGCGCAGGCGTTCAGCCGGTTCGGCAGCCGGGTCACCGTCGTGGAGGCCCGCGACCGGCTGCTCGCGGTCGAGGAGCCCGAGGCGTGCGACCTGCTGCGCGAGGTGTTCGAACGCGAGGGGATCACCGTCCGGTCCGGGACGGCGGCCCGCCGGGTCCGCCACGAGGACGGCGTGTTCCACGTGGACCTCGACGGCGAGACCGTCACCGGAGAACGGCTGCTGGTCGCCGCCGGTCGCCGCTCGCGGCTCCGCGAGGCCGGGATCGGCGTGCTCGGCCTGGACGAGGACGCCCGGACGATCACGGTGGACGACCGGATGCGCGCCGCCGACGGCCTGTGGGCGATCGGCGACATCACCGGCAAGGGCGCGTTCACGCACATCTCCATGTACCAGGCCGACATCGTGGTGCGGGACGTGCTCGGGCAGGGCGGGCCGTCCGCCGACTACCGGGCGCTGCCGCGCGTGACGTTCACCGACCCGGAGGTCGGCGCGGTGGGCCTCACCGAGGCCCAGGCGCGCGACAGGGGCGTCAACGTCCGCACCGGGTACGCCCCGATCCCCGAGTCGTCGCGCGGCTGGATCCACAAGGCGGGCAACGACGGCTTCATCAAGCTGGTCGAGGACGCCGGCCGGGGTGTCCTGGTCGGTGCGACCTCGGCGGGCCCGACCGGCGGCGAGGTGCTGGGCGCACTGACCGTGGCGGTGCACGCCGAGGTCCCGGTGGACCGGTTGCGGGACATGATCTACGCGTACCCGACGTTCCACCGGGCCATCGAGGCGGCCGTCCGGAACCTGTCCGCCTGAGGGATCAGCGCGGCAGGTACAGGCCCCACAGGTCGAACCAGCCCCGGACCCGGCGGCCGACGTAGTTCGGCGTGTAGGTCAGGGCGGTCTTCTCGTTGGTCCAGTCCTCGTCGAGCAGCTCGGCCCCGTACGCGCGCAGCGTGGCGACCAGCAGCTTGGCGGCGGCGGCGCTCTCCTCGGCGTCGGGCGCGCGGTAGCCGGCCCACCAGTTGTGCGGCTCGCGCTGGACGCGGTCGTCCCAGCCGAGGCGTTCCATGGTGGCGTCGTCGGGGCGATCCGCCGGGTCGAGTTCGGCCGACGCCTCCATGATCAGGTCGGCCTCCTCGTCGATGATGAAGCGGACGTAGCGGGCGGGGTCGTGGCGCGGCGCGAGGATCAGCGACATGCCGTCGCCCATCCCCGGGACGTCGTGGGCGAGGGTGTGGATCAGGTTGCCCAGCGCCTCCTCGAACAGGCCCCAGTCGTAGACCACCCGGCCGCCGGGGAACGTCATGCCGCCGAGGCTCGGGTGATTCGCCGTGGCCATCCAGCTCGGCCCGGGGTCGTGGATGCCGTCGCCCCACTCCACCGACTTGTTCCAGTAGTACTCCGTCACCTGGGTGGCGTGCAGCTCCAGCGTGATCCGGCCCTTGCGGAAGGCGATCTCGGTGGACAGGCCCGGGTCCTCGAACGACGTGCCGTCCTGCCGCCAGCGGACGAACGGGCCCGGCCCGCCCCAGATGGGCGGCTCGTGCCCGATGACCTCGGTGGCCACCGCGACCAGCCGGTGGAAGTCGTCCAGGGTGGCCCCCTCGGCCAGCCCCAGCGACAGCTCCTGGAAGTCGGCGAAGTCGCGGTACCCGGCGATCAGCCGCCCGCCCAGCAGCGGCGCGGGCGTGGCCAGCTTCGGGTAGTCGCCCTCGCCGATCGTCCAGCCCTCGGCGGCGGCGACCCCCTCCAGGGTGGATCTGCTCCACCCGCCGAAGTCGTGACCGCGCAGGCGGGTCAGCAGGGCGCGGAAGTCGTCGGGCGAAATCGCGTGCGTCGTGGGCATGGCCGAGAGAATAGGGAGCACCACCGACAGTACGCGGGTCATTCCGCCGCAATGGGGGAGGATCGGTCATATGAACCGCCTCAAGGACGCGACCAGCCCGTATCTCCTCCAGCACGCCGACAACCCGGTGGACTGGTGGGAGTGGAGCGAGGAGGCGTTCGCGGAGGCACGGCGGCGTGACGTGCCGGTGCTGCTGAGCGTCGGGTACGCCGCCTGCCACTGGTGCCATGTGATGGCCCACGAGTCCTTCGAGGACGCCGAGACCGCCCGGCTCATGAACGAGCTGTTCGTGAACGTCAAGGTCGACCGGGAGGAACGCCCCGACGTCGACGCCGTCTACATGGAGGCCACCCAGGCGATGACCGGCCAGGGCGGCTGGCCGATGACCGTGTTCATGACGCCCGACGGCGCGCCGTTCTACTGCGGGACCTACTTCCCCCGCGCCCAGTTCCAGGCGCTGCTGAACGCGGTCACCCGCGCCTGGCGCGAGCAGCGCGACGAGGTGGTGGGCCAGGGACGGCAGGTCGTGGACGCGCTGACCTCACGGGGGTCGATCGCGGGCGGGGCCGAGCCGCCGTCACAGGAACGCCTCGCGCGGGCGGTCGCCTCGCTGGCCGAGTCGTACGACGCCGAGCGTGGCGGGTTCGGGGGAGCGCCCAAGTTCCCGCCGTCGATGGCTCTGGAGTTCCTGCTGCGCCACCACGCCCGTACCGGCGACGCGCAGGCCCTGCGGATGGCCGCGCACACGCTGGAGGCGATGGCGCGCGGCGGGATGTACGACCAGCTCGGCGGCGGCTTCGCCCGCTACTCGGTGGACGCCTCCTGGGTGGTGCCGCACTTCGAGAAGATGCTGTACGACAACGCGCTGCTCGCCCGCGTGTACGCCCACTGGTGGCGGCTGACCGGCGACCCGCTCGCCAGGCGCATCGCCCTGGAGACCTGCGACTGGATGCTGCGCGACCTGCGCACCCCGCAGGGCGGGCTGGCCTCCGCGCTCGACGCCGACAGCGAGGGCGTCGAGGGAAGGTTCTACGTCTGGACGCCCGACCAGCTCCGCGCCGCGCTGGGCGACGCCGACGGGGCCGAGGCGGCGGCGATGTTCAAGGTCACCGCCGACGGGACGTTCGAGCACGGCAGCTCCGTCCTCCAGCTCCTCACCGACCCCGCCGACCCGGAGACCTACCGGCGGATCCGCGCGCAGCTGCTGGCCGCCCGCGAGGAACGGGTGCCGCCCGCCCGCGACGACAAGGTGGTCGCGGGCTGGAACGGGCTGGCCGTCGCGGCGCTGGCCGACTGCGGGGCGCTGCTGGGCAGGCCCGACCTGGTCGTCGCCGCCCGGCAGATCGTCCACCTTCTCGCGGAGGTCCACGTCGTGGACGGACGGCTGCTGCGGACCTCGCGGGACGGGGTCGCGGGCGCCAACGCCGGGGTCCTGGAGGACTACGCCGACGTCGCCGAGGGGCTGCTCGCGCTGCACGCCGTCACCGGCGACCCCGCGCACGTCCGCCTGGCCGGGACGCTGCTGGAGGCGGTGCTGACGCACTTCGAGGACGGCCGGGGCGGGTTCTACGACACCGCCGACGACGCCGAACGGCTGTTCCGGCGTCCGCAGGACCCCACCGACAACGCCACCCCGTCGGGGCAGTCGGCCGCGGCGGGCGCGCTGCTGTCGTACGCCGCGCTGACCGGCTCGGCCCGGCACCGTGAGGCGGCGACGGCCGCGCTCGGCCCGGCGGGGCTGCTGGCCGACAAGCACGCCCGGTTCGCCGGGTGGGGCCTGGCCGTGGCCGAGGCGCTGGCCGCCGGGCCGCTGGAGATCGCCGTCGTGGGCGACCCCGACGACGAGCGGACCCGGGCCCTGCACCGCGCCGCGCTGGCGGCGACCGCCCCGGGCGCGGTGGTCACGCTGGGGTCAGGCGACGGGTCGGAGGACGTTCCGCTGCTGGCCGGACGAGGACTGGTGGGCGGCGGCCCGGCGGCGTACGTGTGCCGCGACTTCACCTGCCGGCTGCCGGTGACCACGCCGGACGAGCTGGCCGCGGAACTCGCGGGAACCCGGGGCTGACCGGATTCGTTCGCGGACTTGGTGGGAACGTGACCTTGATCTCTCTCCGGGTTGGTGTTACCACTGAGTAACGCGCATCATCCTGACCGGCCGCCGCCCTGGGCGCGGGGTGGCGGGCGAAGCGTCCGGGTATCTGGACCTTCGCCGGATCCATGGGTGATGGTCGGGTAGCGCGCGCCGGCCGGGGACCTGCCGGGCCGCTGGGGTCACAGACGAGGGAGTGTTGCCGTGCGAAGGCCGAGCCGCCGTGTTCTCCCGACGGTCATCGGTGTCGGCGTCGTGATGTCCCTCGCCGTCAACGGGGCGGTGCTGGTGGCGTGGCACGGGTCGCCCGACGGCACCCGCGTCCAGGCCGGGCCCCAGCGCTACGTGGCCGCTTCGTCGGGCACCGAGGTCTCGCCGAGCGCGATCGCGCCGCTCGGCTCGCGCGTCACCCCGCACCTGATGGTCGCCGCGCCGTCCTCCCTCGCCGCCGACGTGGTGGAACGCGTCCGCGACCGCAAGGGCGTCGGCCGCGTCGAGATCGTCGACGCCGCGCAGGCCGTGGTCGGCGGCAAGCGCGTCGGCCTGATCGGCGTGGAACCCTCCACGTTCCGCGCGTTCACCCCCGAGCCCACCGCCGAGTCCGACGCTCTGTGGCGCAACATCGCGGGCGGTGACATCGCCATCTCCTTCACGATGGGCAACGACGGCGGTGTCCGGCTGGGCACCCAGATCCCGGTCGGCGGAAGTCAGCGCCAGACGCGGATGCGCGTCGGCGCCTACGCCACGATGGGCCTCGGTGACGTCGACGCGGTGGTCTCCCGCCCCGCCGCCCGCGCCCTCGGCGTCCCCGCCGGGAACGCCCTGCTGATCAGCGCCCCCAAGACCGACCGCACGAAGCTGACCCGTTCCCTGCGGAAGCTGCTGCCCAAGGGCGCCAAGGTCATCGAGGTCAACCCCAGGGTCGACTACCCGGAGCCCGGCCGGGACCTGCCCGCCGCCCGGGGCCAGGTGATGACCGCCACCCAGGTCGAGACCGTCATCCGCGCCGCCTACACCCGCCTGGGCTGGCCGTACGTCTGGGGCGGAGAGTCCGAGGAGGAGGGCGGCTACGACTGCTCGGGCCTCATGCAGTACGCCTTCGCCCGCGCCGGGATCCGCCTGCCCCGCGTCGCCGCCGACCAGGCCCGCGCCGGCTGGGTCATCCCCTACAGCAAGGCCCGCCCCGGCGACATGCTGATCTGGGCGAACGACCCCACCGCCCCCGGTTACATCTCCCACATCGCCCTCTTCCTGGGCAACGGCAAGATGCTCGCCGCCCCCCGCCGGGGCACCGTCGTGCAGGTCCAGAACGTCTACACCCGCAACATGAAGGGCGCCGTCCGCGTCAACCCGCAGATGGGCGCCCGCCTGGCCGCCTCCGGCCTCTAGACCCCATCCCCAGCCCCGAGCCCCCGTCGTGGGGGCTCTGTCGTGCTGGGCGTGCGTCCACGGCTGCCCGGATGGGGCATGTAATGTTGATTACATGAATACAAGCGAGCAGGCGGAGAAGCTCCGGGGCTGGTTCACCGGGCGGCTGCCGCAGGACTGGTTCCAGGGGCCGCCGGAGGTGACGGTCGACCGCGAGGAGGTCACCGTGGTCGGCACGCTGGCCCCGCCCCAGCCGGCCGAGGGCATCTCCGAGGTGGAGCGCGCCGCCGTGCTGGCCGGGCACATCCAGCGGTACCGCGAGGAGACCCGCGAGCAGCGCATCGCCATCGCCCGGGAGGCCGAGCACCGGTTCGGCCACAAGGTGTCGTGGGGCGCGGTGTGCGGCGACCAGCGGGAGATGTTCACCTCGCTGTCGGTCCCGGTGATGACCCGGCTGCGCCAGCCCGAGCGCCGGGTGCTGGACACCCTGGTCGACGCCGGGGTGGCGCGCAGCCGCAGCGACGCGCTGGCCTGGTGCGTGCGGCTGGTGGGCCGCAACGCCGACGAGTGGCTGGGCGAACTGCGCGACGCCCTCCAGCACGTGGAGCGCGCCCGCGCCGCCGGTCCCCGGGTTTAGCCGTTCCTTACCGGAACCCGGCCCACCGCGGATGTGATCGTGGCGGCGGACCTGCCTAGTGTGCCGATGTGGGGTTCCTGCGCTGCACGGACGGATCGACGCTGGCGGTGATCCCGGTGGCCGAGCGCGACCGCGGCGGAGTCCCGTACGAGGTCACGCTGGAGCTGCACCGGGACGGCCGCTCCTTCGGCGTGGTCGGCCAGCGGTGCGGCTACCTGCTGGCCGCGCTGGCCGACCGGCTGGCCG
>DATADI010000670.1:0-10028 GCA_036258615.1 Thermomonospora sp.
GCCGCCACGGCACCACCCTGCGAAGGGAGCACGCGAGATGCGGTACGCCGTCGCGGCGGTGCTCGCCGCCTGCGCCCTGCTGGTGTTCGCGAGCTGCGGGAACGACGCCGCCCGCACACCCGCCGCCGACCCCGGCGGGCCCGGGTTCAACGGGACCGACGTGATGTTCCTGCAGATGGCGGTCCCCCACCACGGCCAGGGCGTCCGGCTCGTCCGGCTGGCCGCCCGGCGCGCGGTACGACCCGAGGTGCGGACCCTGGCCGCCGCCATCGAGGCCACCCAGCTCACCGAGATCAAGGCCATGGCCGACCGGCTGCGCGGCTGGGGCCGTCCGCCCCGCGCCCCCGCCCACGCCCACGCGGCCCACGGCGGGATGCCCGAGACCACCGAGGCCGAGCTCGAGGCCCTGGGCAGGTCCAGCGGTCCCGCGTTCGAACGCGTGTTCCTCAACACGCTCATCGCCCACCAGGACGACGCCGTCCAGCTCGCGCGGATGGAGCTGGCCGCGGGCGCCGACCCGCGCACCCGGGAGCTGGCGCGCCGGATCGACCGGTCCCGCACCGCGCAGATCGACCACATGCTGACCCTTCTGGGCACCCGCTGAGCGTTTGCGACCGGAGACCCCTGGACACGCTGTGTGCTGGAGATGATCCAGGGGGTAGTCATGCAGATCGGGTACAAGCTGGCGGCCGAGGCGTTCGGGCCGGCCGAGCTGATCCGCCAGGCGGTGCGCGCCGAGCAGGCCGGGTTCGACTTCGTGGAGATGAGCGACCACTTCCACCCCTGGCTGGAGAGCCAGGGGCACTCGCCGTTCGCCTGGTCGGTGCTCGGCGGGATCGCCGAGCGCACCGAGCGGATCGGGCTGGCCACCGGGGTGACCTGCCCGACCGTGCGGTACCACCCGGCGATCATCGCGCAGGCCGCCGCGACGCTCGCGCTGATGTCCGGCGGCCGGTTCACCCTCGGCATCGGGGCCGGGGAACGGCTCAACGAGCACGTGGTGGGCCGGGAGTTCCCCGACTCCACCGCCACCCGGCACACCATGCTGCGCGAGGCGCTGGAGATCATCCGGCTGCTGTGGCAGGGCGGCTACCGTTCCTACGAGGGCCGGTACCTGCGGCTGTCGGACGCGCGGGTGTTCGACCTGCCCGACGAGCCGCCGATGATCGCGGTCGCCGCCAGCGGCCGGGAGTCCGCCCGGATCGCCGCCGAGCTGGGAGACGGGCTGTTCGCCACCGAGCCCAAGCCGGAGATCATGCGCCACTACCGGGAGGCGGGCGGGCGCGGCCCCGGGTACGCCGAGGTCTTCCTGGCGTGGGCCCCCGACAGGCACGCCGCGGCCAAGGCCGCCCGGGAGGGCGCCCGGTTCGCCATGACCGGCTGGAAGGTGATGAGCGAGCTGCCGAACCCGGTCAACTTCGCCGCCGCCACCGCCACCGTCCGCGAGGAGGACATCCTCGAACGCTTCGCCTGCGGCCCCGACCCCGACCGTCACCTCCAGGTCGCCCAGCAGTACGTGGACGCGGGCTTCGACCGGCTGGTCATGATGAACAACGGGCCCGACCCCGACGGCTTCTTCGACTTCTACAGCAGCGAACTGGACGCCCGCATCCGCCGCCTGGAGCCCAGCACCAGGACCCGCTGACCGCTCAGGACACCGGGAGGACGGCCGTCGCCTCGACCTCGACGAGCTGGTCGTCGTACCCGAGCACCGTCACGCCGAGCAGCGTGCTGGGAACGTCGTGCGCACCCATGTACTCGCGGTACACCTCCCACGCCGTCACCAGATCGGCCTGCCGCGACGACGCGACGTACACGGTGGTCTTGACGACGTCGGACAGCGAGGCCCCGGCGCTGCCGAGCGCGGTGACCAGGTTCCGCATCACCTGGTGGGCCTGGGCGGCGTGGTCGCCGGGGGCGACGGTGCGGCCCTCGGCGTCGAGCGGGCACGCGCCCGCCACCCACACCCCGCGGACCGGCGTGTCCGCGACGGCCGCGTAGGCGTAGTCCACCGTCTGTGCGAGGTCGGGGCTGCGGATCAGCCGGACACCTGCGGTCATCAGCACCTCGTCCCTGGTCGGCACCATGATCACCCCGTTCAACGCGGCCGGGCCGCCGGGCGTTCCGGGACCGGGCCGTCTCCGCCGCGCGGAGGATTCGGCTCCTCCCGTGGGAGCAGGGCGAGCGAAACGTCGGCCACTAGGATGGCGCGGTGACGACATCCCCCGGCGCGCGGCTCACCGCCGACGACCGTCGCCGTCAGCTCGTCGGCATCGGCCTGCGGATGCTCGTCCAGCGGCCCATCCACGAGCTGTCCCTGGACGCGGTCGCGGCCGAGGCGGGGATCTCGCGGAGCCTGCTGTTCCACTACTTCCCGACCAAGCGGGACTTCTACGTGGCGGTGGTGCGGGCGGCGGCGCGGCTGCTGCTGCGGCAGACGCTGCCCGACGCCGACGCGCCGCCCGCCGAGCGGCTCCGGCAGGCGCTGGACGCGTTCGTCGGGTTCGTCGAACGGCACCGCGAGCCGTACCTGGCGCTGCTGCGGGGCGCGGCGGGCGGGGCCGACTACGTCATCGAGATCCACGAGCAGACCCGCGACACGTTCGTGGCGCACGCCCTGGCGGCGCTGGAGCCGGAGGAGGCGAACCGGCACGTCGACCTGGTGGTGCGGGGGTGGTTCGGGTTCGTGGAGGACGCCGTGCTGCGCTGGACCAGGGACCGGCCGTTCCCCCGCGAGGAGCTGCTGGACCTGCTGTACGGCGCGCTGCCCGCCCTGCTGGCCACGGCCGACCCGGAGCGCACGGCGGGGATCCGCCGCCTGCTGGCCGCGGGGGACGGGGACGCCTAGTCCTGGAGCACGCCGCTGAGCGCCTGCCGGTACCCGAGCGCGGCGGCCCGCATGATCTCGGCCTGGCACTCGAAGGCGTTGTCGGCGACCCGGCACAGCTCCCGCGCCGGAAGCCCCAGCTCCTCGGCGCCCCGCACCACCCACCGCATGAGGACGCGCCCGCCGGTGCACACGCTGCGGTGCAGGTCGCGCAGCTCGCGCCCGGCCCGGGCCTCGTGCACGCCCACCCGGTGGAACGCCGCCATGACCTCCGGGGACTCGGCGCCGTCCACGCACATCACCACCACGCCGCGGACCACGGCCGGGGCGCGGGAGTCGGCGGCCAGGTCGTACCGGTGGTCGTCGGGGGCGTCCCGGTCGGCCAGCTCCGCGCAGATCTCGGCGGTGATCCGGTCGATCCGCTCGACGAGGAAGAAGCCGAGGTCGGCCGGGACGGTCACCGCGCCATTCCGTAACCGGCGAGTTCCAGGCGGGCGACCACGCCGCGGTGGACCTCGTCGGGCCCGTCGGCGAGCCGGATCGCCCGCGCCATGGTCCACGCCGCCGCCAGCGGGAAGTCGTCGGTGAGCCCCGCCCCGCCGTGCATCTGGATCGCCATGTCGATGACCCGCTGGGCCATCGCCGGGACCGCCACCTTGATCTGCGACACGTGCGACAGCGCCCCCAGCACGCCCTGGGTGTCCAGCAGCCAGGCGGTGTACAGCACGTGCAGGCGGGCCTGCTCGATCGCGATGCGGGCGTCGGCGATCCGTTCGCGGTTGCCGCCGAGGTTGACCAGCGGCTTGCCGAACGCGACCCGTTCGACGCCCCGGCGGCAGGCCGCCTCCAGCGCCATCTCGGCCGCGCCGATCAGCCGCATGCAGTGGTGGACGCGGCCGGGCCCGAGCCGCCGCTGCCCGATCTCGAAGCCCCGGCCGGGCCCCAGCACGATCGAGGAGGCGGGCAGCCGCACGTCCTCGAAGCTCACCTCGCCGTGCCCGGACGGCTCGTCCAGCCGTCCCATCACCGGGAGCATCCGCTCCACCGTCACCCCGGGGGCGTCCCTCGGCACCAGGACGATGGAGTGCTGCTGGTGCCGGTGCGCGCCCGGGTCGGTGAGCCCCATGAACAGGATCAGCTCGCAGCGGGGATGCCCGATGCCGGTGCTGAACCACTTGCGCCCGTTCAGCACCACCTCGTCGCCGTCCAGCACGGCGGTGGCCGCCATGTTGGTGGCGTCGGAGGAGGCGACCTCCGGCTCGGTCATGCAGAACGCCGACCGGATCTCCCCGTCCAGCAGGGGCCGCAGCCAGCGTTCCTTCTGCTCGGGGGTGCCGAACTCGTGCAGCACCTCCATGTTGCCGGTGTCGGGGGCGTTGCAGTTGAACACCTCCGCGGCGATGAACGACCGGCCGAGCTGTTCGGCGATGGGCGCGTACTCGGCGTTGGTGAGCCCGGCGCCCTCGTGCGGGTCGGGCAGGAACAGGTTCCACAACCCGGCCGCGCGGGCCTTGCCCTTCAGCTCCTCGATCAGCGGTGACACCCGCCATCGCTCGCCGGGAGGCCGCGCCAGCAGCTCGCGCAGGTGCTCCTCCTCCACGGGCGCGATCTGCTCGGTCATGAACGCGCGCACGCGGTCGAGGTACTCCTGCGCCTTCGGCGACGGGGTGAAGTCCATGCCCCCCACTCCTTGTCGAGCGACGCTCAACAGGCTAGGGCACAGATTGAGCATTGCTCAATGAAACGTGAATCAGCCTTCGGATACCGTCTTGCGCCGGGGCGGTGCCGCTGTCACCATCGGAACATGATCGAATGCGAAGGCGGCATCGAAGTCGCCCTGTGAGCGACCCGCGCGGGCCTGAGGCCCGCCCCGACGCGTCCATCCTGCTCCGACACGCGATCGACCTCCGGAACGCCTGGCTCGGCCACGCGCTGAGCACGCTCCCCGCCGATCGCCCGGCCGCCGAAGCGGCCATCTCCGACCTCTACCGGCTGATCGGGAAACCCCCTCCACGGTTCGTGTGGGTGGAGTCCCCCGCCGCGGCGCTCGCGGCGGCCCGCCCTCGTGGGGCACCCCGGCTGAACCACCGGACCCTTCCGGCGCTGGCCGCCGACTGGCCGGTCGCCTCGCAGCTGGCCACCCTCATCTCCACGTTCCGGTCCCGGCTGGACAGGCGCATCCAGCGACGCCTGTCGGCCGCCCGGCTCGTCGGCGAGGACCCGCGGACCCTCGTCCACAGCCAGCCCCCGCAGGAGGCGCTGCGGCTGGGGGTCCGGCTGGAGCACGTGGTCGACGCCACCGTCTGGGAGTCACTCGAGGTCTCCGTGCACGACGCGGTGGCCGCCCCGCTGCGCACCGAGCGACAGCGGCCGTCGGACGACCAGACCCCGCTCACCTGGTACGGGCAGCACGACGCCCACTGGATCGCCCGGTACGAGGCGTGGCTGCGGCTCGGGCTCGTCAGGGCGTCCCCCCAGGAACGGCACCAGCTCGGCGTGTGGTCGGCGCTGGCCCGCTCCTGCGGCTGGTGGTCGCCTTCCGACGACACCTGCGTGGTGTCCGAACGGCCGGTCGCCGTCCACACCGAGCCCACGCCCGGCGGCGTCCACGGCCAGCGGCGGCTGCACCGCGAGGACGGCATGGCCGTGCGGTACGCCGACGGCTGGGGGCTGTACGTCCTGCACGGCACCGTCGTGCCCGTCTGGGTGGTCACCGAGCCCACCCCCGAACGCATCACCGCCGAACGAAACATCGAGATCCGCCGCGCCGCCATCGAGCGGATCGGCTGGGACGCCTACATCACGCAGGCGGGCCTCGACCTCGTCGCCGTCGCCCCCGACCCCGGGAACCCCGGCTGCGACCTGCACCTGTACGACCTGCCCGAAGAGGCGCGGGGGCCCCGCGCACGCATCCTGCTCGCCGTCAACGGCTCCGTCGAACGCGACGGGCACCGCCGCCGGTACGGGCTGACCGTCCCCGCCGACCTCGACGACCCGGTCGCGGCGGCGGGCTGGTCGTACGGGCTGTCCGGCGACCTGTACGCGCGGCTGCTGCGCCGCACCTGATCCGTCCCCTCCCTCCGAGCATCCCGAAGGTGATCGCCATGTCAGTGACCCTTGCCCACCTCACCGCACGGACCGGCCTCGACGTCCTCGACCACCTGGAGCGCGAGACCGCGATCCCCGTCCTCGACGGGCTCCAGGCCCAGGGCGACCTGATCGTCATCCCGCTCCACCTCGTCCCCGAGGTCACCGTCCCGAGCCACGCCCGCTGGCGCACCGTGCCGCCCACGGGCCTGGAACTGCTGCGCAGCACGGCGGGGGGCAACCCGCACACCCTCGTCGCCGACCAGGCCGCCTGCACGTGGACCCCGACGTGCGTCGACCGGGAACGGCTCGCGCTCGGCGTGCTGCGGACCAGCGGCCCCGCGTACCTGATCCATCCCGAGCACGGCGGCAGCGGCATCGCCCCGGGCTCCTACGTGATCCGCCGCCAGCGGGAGGGCGCCAGCACGTCCCGGCTGACGCCGATGCGCGTCCACTACGTCGCCGACTGACGGCGGGGCTCACCGGGCCCTGAGGAAGCGGGCGGCCATCGGCGCGGCGACCTCGGGCCCGGACCCGCCCCGCGCCACGAGGACGGCGAACGCGACGTCCTCGTGGTAGCCGATGAACCAGGCGTGCGGGTCACCGGCGCCGACCTCGGCCGTCCCGGTCTTCCCGGCGGCGCCGCCCGGCAGGCCCGCCCGCCGCGCGGTGCCGTCGGTGACGACCGCGCGCATCATGCTCCGCAGGGACGACGCGCCCGGCACGTCCCGGGACGGCTGCGGGCGTTCGCCGGACTCGCGGATGAGCTTCGCCTCGACCAGGCGCGGCGACCGCCACGTCCCGTCGGCGACCGCCGCCGCGACCAGCGCCATGACCAGCGGGCTGGCCTGCACCCGGCCCTGGCCGATGGACGCCTCGGCCAGTTCCGCGCCGCCGTCCGGTTCGGGGAAGGAGCCCCGGGCCGCGGCGGTGCCCGGGGTGATCGGGCCGCCGAAGCCGAACCGCTCGGCCGCCGCGCCCAGCCCCTCGGCGCCGAGCCGTTCGACGCCCAGTCCGGCGAACGTCGTGTTGCAGGAGTCGGCGAACGCCTGCCGCAGCGAGGTCCGCCCCAGCGCGAGGCCGTCGGAGTTGCGGATGGTGCGCTGGGCGGTGACGACGGAGGCCGGGCAGTCGACGCCGCTGCCGGGCGACATCCCGTCCGCCAGCAGCGCGGACGCGGTGACGACCTTGAACGTGGAGCCGGGTGGATAGGAGCCGAGGAAGGCGTTGCGCCCGCCGAGCCCGTCGGCGACGGCCAGCACCTCCCCGCTGGACGGCCGTACCGCGACGATCGCCGCCGTCCGGCCGGAGACGGTGCGTTCGGCGGCGGACTGCAGCCTCCGGTCCAGGGTGGTGCGGATCGTCCGGACGCCGCTCGGGCCGAGCAGGGCCAGCCGCCGTGGCCGGACGCCGGGTTCGTGGACGTCCACGGCCCACCCGCGGTCGCCCTTGCGGGACTCGCCGAAGCGTTCGGACAGGTCCACCAGGTACGGCTGGAGCGGCCCGGTGTCGGGGAGGGGTCTGCCGTCGCGGTCGGTGAACCGGGCGGGTGCGGTCTCGGTCGGCGTCAGCTTCCACGTGACGGGTCCCCGGAGTTCGGGGTGCAGCACGGCGGGCGTCCACAGGACCCGCCATCGGCCGTCGGTCACCCCGTACCGGATCGTCGCCCGGTACTTCCAGGTGACGCGACCACCGAGGTTGCGGCGGACCTCGTAGTCCTGGCGTGCCCGTTCGGCGCCCTCGGAGACCAGCGGCCCCGGCTTCAGCTCGACGGTGTAGACGGTCAGGCCCCGGGACAGGGCGCGGTGCTGCTCGGCGAAGTCACCGGGCGCGTCGGCCACCAGCCGCGCCATCCGGTCGAGCCGCCCGTTCTCCCAGGCGGCGAAGTACTCGCGGGAGAGCTTCTCGGGGCTCCCCTTCTCCGGCCTCACCCACCACAGGGCGACGGCGGCCACGAGCGCACCGGCCACCAGGACCGCCAGGACGAGCACTCCCCGAGACCGCATGGCGCGCACCCCCTCGGGCGCGATCATGCCACCGGCCGCCCCGTGCGGCGCGACGCGAAGGGCGGCCGGAACCGGCCGCCCCCCACAGCGCCCCGCGTCGTTCAGGCGTCCTTCTGGCCGTCCTCGCCGGCGTCCTTCCCGGCGGCCGGGTGGTAGGTCGCGATGATGACGCCGGTGCTGAACACCTCGGTGCCCACCAGCTCGAAGGCTGCCCCGAAGCCCTCGTGGGTCAGCAGGTCCGCCGGGTCCCCGGTGCCGACGACGACCGGGTGGATCCACAGCCGCAGCTCGTCCAGCAGGCCGTGCTCGACCAGCGTGCGCGACACCGGGCCGAAGCCGTACTGCAGGATGTCCTGGCCGGGCTCTTCCTTGAGCGCGGAGATCCGGGCGACCACGTCGTCGGAGATGACGGTGGTGTTGGCCCAGTCGGCCTTCTCCAGCGTGGTGGAGACCGCGTACTTCGGCATGGTGTTCATCCGGACGCCGAAGTCGCCGGTCTGCTCCTCCATGCTCGGCCACGTCGCCGCGAAGCCCTCGTAGGTCCGGCGGCCCATCAGCAGGGCGTCGCAGGAGAACAGCTGGTCGTAGGAGAACCGCTGGGCCTCCTCGTTGAAGAACTCCATGGTCCACAGGTGCGGGTTCTCGATGACGCCGTCCAGCGAGACGTAGGTCGAGTTGATGATCTTGCGCATCGGGGGCTCCCTCAGGTCGTGGTGTCCGCCGGCCGGTTCCTCGTTCCCGCCGACGTCACCGACTCTGCCGGGTGCCGTTTACGGGATCCTTACGGTGGGTTTCCCGTCTTTCGTGCGGGATGGCTATCGTGCGGGGATGCGTTTCGGGGTGCTGGGGCCGCTGGCCGTGTGGACCGACGACGGCGAGCCGGTCGCCGTGCCCGGGCTGAAGGTCCGCGCCCTGCTGGCCGACCTGCTGGTGCACGAGGGGCGGCCGGTCCCGGCGGACCGGCTGATCGACGACCTGTGGGGCGAGGACCTGCCCGGCAACCCGGCCGGGTCGCTGTCGGCCAAGGTCTCCCAGCTCCGCCGGATCCTGGAGGACGCCGAGCCGGGGGCGCGGTCGCTGGTGCCGTTCCGCCCGGCGGGCTACGTGCTCCAGGTCGCCGACGACCGGGTGGACGCGCACCGCTTCCGGGCGCTGACCGCGCGGGCCCGCGAGACGGCCGACCCGGCGGAGCGGGCGGCGCTGCTGGCCGACGCGCTGGCGCTGTGGCGGGGCCCGGCGCTGGCCGACTTCGCCGACGAGCCGTTCGCCGGGCCCGCCGTGACGCGCCTGGAGGAACTGCGGCTGGCGGCGCTGGAGGAGCACGCGGAGATCCGGCTGGCGCTCGGCGAGCACGGCGTGCTGGCCGGGGAGCTGGGCGACCTGGTCGCCGCGCACCCGCTGCGGGAACGGCTGCGGGCCGCCCACCTGAAGGCCCTGTACCGGGCCGGGCGGCAGACCGAGGCGCTGGAGAGCTACGAACGGCTGCGGACCGAGCTGGCCGACCAGCTCGGCCTGGACCCGAGCCCGGAGCTGGCCGCCCTGCACCAGGCGATCCTCACGCAGGACCCGTCGCTGGACGCCCCGGCGGGCAGCGCGCCCGTCGCCACGTCCGCGCGGCCCCGCAGCAACCTGCCCGTCCCGCCGACCGGCCTGGTCGGACGGGACGGCGCCGTCGCCGAGGTGGTCGCCGCGCTCGGCGAGGAGCGGCTGGTGACGCTGACCGGTCCGGGCGGCGTGGGCAAGACCCGGCTGGCGATCGAGGCCGCCGGACGGCTGGCGGCGGCGCATCCGGACGGCGTGTGGATGGCCGAGCTGGCGGCGGTGGACCCGGCGGGCGGCCCCGAGGTCGCCGACGTGGTGACGCGGATCCTCGACGTCCGCGACGCCCCGGGCGAGGCGGTGTCGCCGGCCGGGCGGCTGGCCGAGGCGCTGCGCGACCGGCGGCTGCTGCTCGTGCTGGACAACTGCGAGCACGTCGTGGCGCAGGCCGCCGAGCTGGCGGAGGCGCTGCTGCGGGCCGTGCCGGGGCTGCAGCTGCTGGCCACCAGCCGCGAGCCGCTGGGGGTGGCGGGCGAGGTGGTGTGGAACGTCCCACCGCTGGAGGTCCC
>DATADI010000671.1:0-2497 GCA_036258615.1 Thermomonospora sp.
GGACGCAACAACCACGACATCGCACAAACCCTCTTCCTCAGCCCCAAAACCGTCCGCAACCACGTCAGCAACATCTTCATGAAACTCCACGTCGCCGACCGCGCCCAAGCCATCGTCCTCGCCCGCGAAGCCGGCCTCGGCGGGCTGTGAGACCGGACCGAGACCCCGGACACATGGTCCCGAACCCCTCCTGACCTGTACGATTCCCACGATTTCGCAGTGGGGGTTATGGGTGGCTGGTCTCACGGCGGTCGTCCGGCTCGGCGCGGCCGTGGCGGTGGCCATGGTGGTGGCGGGGCTGGCGCTCCGCTTCCAGATCCCCGGGGAGTTCCGCTCGCGGCAGCCGTGGCGGCCCGAGCACGTCATGGGGCTGGTCTACCCGGCGGTGGGCGCGTTCGTGCTGCGCCGCCGGCCGCGGCTGACGGTGGCGTGGCTGTTCTGGGCGATCGGCCTCGTGGCGGCGCTGCAGGCGCTGCTGCAGCCGCTCGCGCGCTGGGCCGTCGTCGAGGGCGTCCCCGGCGGGGCGCACCTGCGGTGGGCGTCGATCTGGGTGTACCTGCTGGAGTTCCTGCCGCTGATCACCCTGCTGCCGCTGCTGTACCCGGACGGGCGCCCGCCGTCCCGGCGCTGGCGTCCCCTGCTGGTGCTGGTGTGCGGGCTGATCGCGGCCAACGTGGTCCTGTTGGCGCTGCTGCCGATGCGGTACGGCGTGGGGCCACTGCGGGTCGCCAACCCGTTCGGGGTGGACGCCCTCGGCGGCCTGGCGGCCTGGCACCGGCCGCTGGAGTGGGTCACCGTGGCGGCGGCCCTGGCCTGCCTGGCGTCGCTGGCGGCCCGGTTCCGGTCGGGCGGGCCGGTGCAGAAACGGCAGATCGCCTGGCTCGGGTACGTCCTCGTCGCGGTGCTGGTCCTCGGCTGCGTGGACATGGTGGTGGCGGTGCCGTTCGCGCTGTGGATCGTCCCCATGTCGCTGGCCGTGGCGGGGGTGCCGGTCGCCATCGCGGTGGCGATCCTGCGGTACCGGCTCTACGACATCGACCTGATCGTCAACCGCACGCTGGTGTACGGCGCGCTGGCCGCCTGCACCGGCCTGCTGTACTTCGGGCTGATCGGCGCGGTCAACTTCGCGGTGTCCGGCTACGGGGCGCTGGCGGGGCTGGCCGGGGCGCTGGCCGTGGGCCTGACGTTCCAGCCGCTGCGGCTGCGGCTGCAGCGGGCGGCCGACCGGCTGCTGCAGGTGGAACGCGACCCGTACCGGCTCGCCGACCGGCTCAGCCGCACCGTCCAGCAGGCGCGCGACCCCGCCGCGGCGCTCACCAGCGCGCTGGCGTCCACCCGGCAGGCGCTCGGCGTCGCCGGTGCCGCGGTGGAGATCGCCGACCGGGACGGCGGGGCCCGCACCTACGGCGACGGCGAGGTCGGCGACCTGCCCCGGGAGATCCCGCTGCGCTGGCACGGCGCGACGGTCGGGCGGCTGCTGCTCCCGCCGGGCCGCCACGACACCCGGCTCACCGG
The DNA here is from genome assembly GCA_036258615.1 of Thermomonospora sp. GTDB lineage: Bacteria > Actinomycetota > Actinomycetes > Streptosporangiales > Streptosporangiaceae > Thermomonospora. Next base: position 1,516 of record DATADI010000671.1, read on the forward strand.
CCTGCTGGCCCGGCACCTGGCGGACGTGGCGCACGCCGTCCGGCTCACCGCCGATCTGCAGGCGTCCCGTGAGCGGATCCTCAGCACCCGCGAGGAGGAGCGCCGCCGCCTCCGCCGCGACCTGCACGACGGCCTCGGGCCCACGCTGGCGGCGCTGGCGCTGTCCCTGGACGCCGCCCGGCTGCGGCTGCGCACCGACCCGGCGGCGGTGGCCGAGTCCCTCGCCGCGCTGCGCGAACGGCTGATCGCCACCGTCGGCGACATCCGCGAACTGGTGTACGGGCTGCGCCCGCCCGCGCTGGACGACCTCGGCCTGGAGGGGGCGCTGCGGGCCCTCGCCGAGGACCTGCCCGAACCCCGCGTCGACGTCGTCGTCGAGGACGCCGGAGGGACCGGGGAACTGCCCGCCGCCGCCGAGGTCGCCGCGTACCGGATCGCCCAGGAGGCCCTCACCAACGCGCGCCGCCACGCCGACGCCCGCCGGGTCACCGTCCGGCTGTGCCGCGACCCCGAGGGGCTCACCCTGGTCGTCGCCGACGACGGCGTCGGGCTGCCCACCACGGCCGACGGACGCGGGCCGCGCGCCGGGGTCGGGCTGGGGTCGATGCGGGAACGGGCGGACGAACTGGGCGGTAGCTGTACTATCGGCCCTCGACCGGGCGGCGGCACCGAGGTCGTCGCACGGCTGCCCCTGTCGTCGGCCCGAGGAGCCCCCGCACCATGAACCCCCTGCCCGGCAACGAGGCCACCCGCGTCCTCATCACCGACGACCACCCGGTCTTCCGCCAGGGTCTGCACGGGCTGCTGGAGGCGCTGGGCATCGAGGTCGTCGGCCAGGCCGAGAGCGGCCCGGAGGCGGTGCGGCTGGCGGCGGAGTTGCAGCCCGACGTCGTCGTGATGGACCTGCACATGCCCGGCGGCAACGGCATCGAAGCCACCCGCACCATCACCCGCACCAGCCCCCGCATCGGCGTCCTCGTCC
>DATADI010000672.1:0-11889 GCA_036258615.1 Thermomonospora sp.
GCGTCTTACTGCCTCCGCCAGGCCCGAGCCCGGCCAGCCTGCCCTCCGCCGGTGGTCCAGCGCTCTGGAACGCCGGACTTTGGTACTGGCCAGCGCGACGCACGTGTGTTCGGACGTCACGGCGGGGTCGCGGTCGGTTGCCTGCTGGGCGTCGGAGTGGCGTTGGGCCGGTGTGACGCGGCGTCTTACCGCCTCTGCCAGGCCGGGCCCAAGCTCGGCCAGCCTGCCTTCCGCCGGTGGTCCAGCGCTCTGGAATGCCGGACGTTGTGTTCGGACGTCACGGCGGGGCTGTGGTCGGTTGCCTGCTGGGCGTCGGAGTGGTGTTGGGTCGGTGCAAGGCGGCGTGTGCTCGGGTGCTCGGACGTCACGCTGGGTTGTGGTCGGCTGCCTCCTCGGCGAGGTTAGGCGTCGGGGTTGCTCAGGTGGCGGTGGGCGTCGGCTGTGCCGTTGCCTCGGCGGTCGCCGGTTCGCGTGTTCGGGCGACGTTGACGGTGGGACCCGTGTGACGCGGGCATGGTCGGATGCCGGGGCGGGCTGCGACCGGTTGCCTGCCGGGCGTCGGGGTTGCCCTGGGGCGTTGTTGTGCCGTTGCTTCGGGGTCTGGCCGTTGCGGGTTGGGTGGGGGTCAGGGGAAGAGGGTTTCGAGGATCTGGGCGACGCCGTCGTCGTCGTTGCGGGCGGTGTGGTGGGTGACGGCGGACAGGACGTCGGGGTGGCCGTTGGCGACGCCGTACGAGGTGCCCGCCCAGGTGAGCATGGGGAGGTCGTTCGGCATGTCACCGAAGGCGACGACCTCGGCGGCGGTGACGCCCTGCTCGGCGCAGAGTTCGGCGAGGGCGCTGGCCTTCGTGACGCCGTGGGCGCTCATCTCCAGCAGGCCGCGGCCGGAGGAGTGGGTGACCGTGACGAGGTCGCCGACCGCCTTGTGCGCCCGTTCGGCGAGGGAGTCGGGGTCGGCGCTGGGGTGGAAGGCCAGCAGCTTGGTGCCGCCCTTGCTGACGAGGGTCTCGCCGTCCACGGGGCGTCCGCCGAGCGCCTCGGCGTCCCAGCGGCCCAGGTTGTAGCGGGCCTCGAAGACGAAGCCGTCGGCGTACTCGACGGCGAAGCGCAGTTCGGGGACGGCCGAGCGGAGGCGTTCGACGGTCTCGGCGATGGTCTCGGGCTCGATCAGCCGGGTCCGGATCACCGTCTCCGTGTGCAGGTCGTAGACGACCGCCCCGTTGGCGCAGATCGCGATGCCCCGGTGGTCGACGGCGGCGGCGATGTCCCGCATCCAGCGCGGCGGGCGCCCGGTCACCATGACCAGCGTGGCCCCCGCGCGTTCCACCCGGGCGAGCGCGGCGACGGTCCGCTCCGAGATCGTCCCGTCGGACCGCACGATCGTGCCGTCGAGATCGGTGGCGACCAGCCGGGGCGCCCGGAACTCCGCGGTAACCGGATCAGCCACGGTCCCTCCACCCTCGCCCCACGTCGACCTCCCCCTCAGTCCTTCGGCGACCACCTTCTCGCACGGTCAGACCACCATAATCCGCCCCACCCCCGGTCTCCCGGCCCCCGCGCCCCCGAACGTCTGCGGGGTGTGGCCTGGGGAGGTGGACTCGGGGTGTGGCGGTGAGGGTGTGTGCCCGTGCCCCTGGGTGGGGGCACGGGCGGTGGGGTCAGCGGATGGGTTCGAGGACTTCGAGGCCCAGGTGGCGCTGGAGGGCCTTGGGGACGCGGACGGAGCCGTCGGGCTGCTGGTGGTTCTCCAGGATGGAGACGATCCAGCGGGTGGTGGCCAGGGTGCCGTTGAGGGTGGCGACCGGGCGTGGCTTGCCGGACTCGTCGCGGTGGCGGACCGACAGGCGGCGGGCCTGGAAGTCGGTGCAGTTGGAGGTGGAGGTCACCTCGCGGTAGGTGCCCTGGGTGGGGACCCACGCCTCGCAGTCGTACTTGCGGGCGGCGCTGGCGCCCAGGTCGCCGGCGGCCACGTCGATGACGCGGAACGGCACCTCGACCTTGGTGAGCATCTCCTTCTCCCACTCCAGCAGGCGGAGGTGCTCGGCGTGGGCGTCCTCCGGGGCGCAGTAGGAGAACATCTCGACCTTGTCGAACTGGTGGACGCGGATGATGCCCCGGGTGTCCTTGCCGTACGAGCCGGCCTCGCGGCGGAAGCACGACGACCAGCCCACGTACCGCCGCGGCAGGTCGGTGATGATCTCGTTCATGTGGTACGCCGCCAGCGGGACCTCCGAGGTGCCCACCAGGTACAGGTCGTCGGCGGGCAGCCGGTAGACCTCCGAGGCGTGCTCGCCGAGGAAGCCGGTGCCCTCCATCGCCTCCGGCTTGACCAGGACCGGCGGGTACATCGGCACGAAGCCCGCCTCGATCGCCTGCTCCATGGCCAGGTTGAGCAGCGCCAGCTGGAGCCTCGCGCCCACCCCGGTGAGGTAGTAGAACCGGGCGCCGGAGACCTTGGCGCCGCGTTCGGTGTCGATGGCGCCGAGGCGTTCGCCCAGCTCCAGGTGGTCGCGGGGTTCGAAGTCGAAGGCGGGCGGCTCGCCGACGTGCTCCAGGACGACGTAGTCCTGCTCACCGCCGGGCGGGGCGCCGTCCTCGATGACGTTGGGGACGGTCCTGATCAGGTCGTCCAGCTCGCCGCCGAGCCGGTCGGCGTCGGCCTCGGCGTCCTTGACCTGCTGGGCCAGCTCCTTGGCCCGGTCGAGCAGGGCCTGGCGCTCGTCGCCCTGGGCCCGGGAGACCGACTTGCCGAAACTCTTCTGCTCGGCCCGCAGCCGCTCGAAGCGCGACAGCGCCGAGCGGCGGCGTTCGTCCAGGTCGATCAGCCGGTCGACGACGGCCTCGTCCTCCCCGCGGGCGCGCTGCGAGGCGCGCAGCCGCTCGGGATCCTCTCGAAGAGCTCGCAGGTCAATCACAGACCCGAGGCTACCGGTCCGTCCCCCCGCCCGCCGCTCGATATCCCTCCTGTGGATAACCGTCCATCACGCCGTCGCGGCGCGGGCGCCGGACGCCAGGAGGGCGTGCGCGGGCACCGCGACCTCGCCGTCCGGCCGGGTGTACGCGGCGAGCCGCCGGTCGTACACACGCCTGACCTCGGCGATCACCTCGGGGGTCTGCCGGGCCAGGATCACGCCGTTGGAACCCACCCGGGCCATCGGCCCGCGTTCCCACCAGTCGTCGGGGTCGATGACGTGCTCCCAGCTCAGCTCCCGGACCGTGCCCCCGAAGACCCCCGCCTCATCCAGCAGCCCCGCGAACGCCTCGGGGTTGCCGTACTCCATGAACGGGCTCACCGGGATGTCGTCGGGCCACTCCACGCCCACGGCCTCCATGGCCTCCGCCACGAGGGCGAGGATCCCGCTGCCCGGCATCGCCCAGCACGTGAGCGCCAGCCGCCCACCGGGCCGCAGCACTCGCAACAGCTCGCGCACCACGGCCACGGGCTCGCCCACGTGGTTGATGACGAAGTTGCCCACCACGGCGTCGAACGCCCCGTCCCCGAACGGAAGGCCGGGCAACACCGCCACACGCACGTCGGCCTCGGGAACGTTGCGCGCGGCCGTCTCCGCCATACCCGGATCGGCGTCCACCGCCGACACCTGGGCTCCGAGGCGCACGGCCTCGGCCGCGACGACACCAGGCCCCGTCCCTACGTCGAGCACCCGCGCACCGGCCCGGACCCCCGCCGCCTCCAGCAGGGGCCCGACCGTGTACGCCGTCAGGCTCGCGAACCCCTTCTCGTAGGCTTCCGCACGTCCGTCCCACAGATCCCGCTCATACACGTCAAAGGCATGCACCACGCCCCTACCGTACGTCCACGAAGTCGGCGGAGCTGCGCACCGGCATGATGAGCGGACCGCCCGTGAAGGTCACCCGCCAGGAACCGTCGCGTACGGCCTTGAACCTCTTGCTGAGGCGGCCCCGGCCGTCGGTGGTCGCCGTCCCCATCGCCTGCCACGTCGCGGTGCCCTTGGCCTGGAAGTACACCGTCACCTGGCGGTTGCCGAGACTGCGCCACACACCGTCCTGGGCGCGTCGCTGCAACGTGCCCTGAACGGTGAGGGTGCGGCCCTTCACGACCGGCTCCGGAGAGGCGTCGAACCGGATGAACCGCGTCTTGTCCTTGGCGGTGACGACGCCGCTGGAGACGGTCCCGGGCGAGGTGTAGTAGTACGGCAGCGCGGCGGCCCGGATACGCCAGCGTCCCGTGTGCCGGGCCGGTGCCGACAGCGTGAAGAGACCCGTGGCGGAATCGGGCACCTCCTCGGAGACGGCCTCCCAGTTCCGTCCGTCACGGGAGAACTCGAGCCGTACCTTCGCGTCGGAGACGCCGCGTCCCCAGCGGGGGGCGGCGGCGACGAGATGTCCCGACACGACGAGGCGGTCGCCACGGGCGACCGCGGCCGGCCACGGCGAGAGCTCCTGGAAACGCGTCCGCAGGTGCACGTCCGGTGTGGGAGCGGCCATGGTGGACACCCACTCGAACCCGTCGTGCTCCGCGTGCGTGACCAGCGTGGCCGAGATCTTGCATCGATCGAGAATCGTGAGGTCGGCCCTATAGGTGCCGTCCGGTGCGGTGGTCACCGTCTGGACGCTGGATCCGCACCGCACTCGGACGCGCCTGCCCACCACGGGCAGCCACTCCCCGGACGCGTTCTTCCAGTCGGCCTGGCCGGTCACGGTGACGACATCGTCGGGGAACACCGTTCCCTCGGGGGACGCCTCGGCGAACATCCGAGTCGGAGCCGTGCCCTTCATCGTGACGGAGAGGACGGGGTGGTTGCCCGCACTGGCGTAGGGACCAGCGGTCCCGGCACGGAACATCACCTGGAGGCTGCCGGTGTAGTGCACGTAGTACGTCTTCTCGAAGTGTCCGTCAGGCCCGGTGGTGACGTGGTCGTCGATGTCGTGGTGGTCGACCTTCACCCGCGCCCCGGGCGCCGGCTGAGGCCGGCCGTCGGCGTCCAGGTAGACCAGCCTTCCGCGGACGGTCGCCCGTGCGTCCCCGGCGTTCACGGTCGTGGGGGTGACCCCGACGTCCTCGAGCCGGGTCGCCGCCTGGAGCATCGCCCGCACCTGGGTCGGCTCGGCCGTGTCACCGTCGGCGTAGGTGACGGAGACGACCGGCCGGGAGTTCAGCATCTGCCGTACCGGCGCGGTGCTCACCCATTGCTGGATCACCGGCCAGGTGTCGGAGGATTTCGTGCCGACCGGCCTGAACGCGTCGACCGTCGTGTACGGCGCCTGATCGCCCACCCGCAGATCGACCCTGACCGCCGCCACCTGCCGGTCGGCGTACGTGTGGACGGTGAGCGGACCGTTCAGCGTCCGGCTGGAGACCCCGGCCTCGAGCCGGTCCTGTGCGAACGCGGGCGGCGACAGCAGCCCCAGGGCGAGGCCCACCGCCGTCAGCAGGACGATCAGCGATCTGCGTTCCGTGGTCCACGCGGCCCGGCGGCCGGCACCCACCCTCGACGTCCGATGCATCCGGAGATCTTCGCACGAAGATCATCAGGCGTCCGGGCCTGGCCGGGAACGGCCAGGCGCCCCCGGGCGACGCGGGGCGCGTCAGGCGTGGCCGGTGCGGATCGAGGAGAGCCAGGCCGCGGCCTCGGTGAAGTCGGCGTCGTGGGTGCCGCGGCGGATCTCCGGCCGGATCCGGTCGGCCCGCGCGTACGAGCCGAGGTAGCGGACGTCGGCGCAGATGCGGCGGAGGCCCATGAGGGCCTCGCCGACCCGGGCGTCGGCGACGTGACCCTCGAAGTCCATCCAGAACAGGTACGAGCCGAGGCCCGCGCCGGTGGGGCGGGACTGGATGAGGGTCAGGTTGATGCCCCGGATCGCGAACTCGTTCAGGATCTCCAGCAGTGCCCCCGGGTGGTCCTCACCGATGAACGCGACCACCGTGGTGCGGTCCATCCCGGTGGGCTCGGGCGGGGAGCAGGGGCGGCGCAGCACCACGAACCGGGTGACCGCCTCGGCCACGTCGTGGATGTCCTCGGCCAGCACCGACAGCCGGTAGCGGGCGGCGGCGAACGCGCCCGCCAGGGCCGCGTCGTAGTGACCGTCGGCGACGTGCTGGGCGGCCTCGGCGTTGGAGGTGGCGGCGCGCCACTCGGCGTCCGGAACGTGCGCGGCGAGCCACCGGCGGCACTGCGGCTGGGCGTGCGGGTGGGAGGCGACCGTCTTGATGTCCTCGAACCGGGTCCCCGGCCGGACCAGCAGCGCGAACGACACCGGCAGGTGGATCTCGCCGACGATCTGGAGCGGCTGGCCGGTCGCCAGCTCGTCCAGCGTGGTGGGGACCGAACCCTCCACCGAGTTCTCCAGCGCCACCACCGCCGAGTCGACCTCCCCGCGCCGCAGGGCGTCGAGGGCGGCGGGCACGGTGGCGTAGGGCAGGTGCTCGGCACCCTCCGCGTCCGGGAGAGACCGCAGCGCGGCTTCGGTGAACGTGCCCTGGGGGCCGAGATAGGCGTAGCGCATCAGGTGTGCTCCTCCGCCGAGGCGAGGAGTGCACGGCGGCCGTGAGAACGGACGGGATCAACCAGAAGTCTACGCGTGCGCCGAGGAGGACGTCGTGTTGCCTCCGAAGTCGGGCAGCGGGTCGTCCATGCTCACCATGGGGCCCTTGCCGAGCCGGGCGCCGCGCAGCGCCTGGTCCTCCTCGGGGGACAGCACCTCCAGGCTGCGCCCGTCGCGGATCACCTTGGCGTAGGTGCGGGTCTCGGTACGGCCGTTGATGGAGCTGATCACCACGCCGTCGCCCAGGGAGTTCAGCAGCGCGAGGGAGAACGACCGCCGCCCCGACATCTCCTTGAGCGCGTCGTAGTGCACCACGGCCATGTCGCGCAGCGCCTGGTTGTCGATGGAGCCCTCGGCGGCCTGGAGTTGGCGGCGGAGCATCTCCGCGCACTCCTCGACGACCTGGTTGACCCGGTTGTGGGCGACCACGGCGATCGACAACCCGGCCACACCGGCCACCACACCGGCTATGGCCACAGCGACAAGCATCACGGGGCGAGCGTATCCACCCTGACCTGGTCGGGAGAAGGACCACATTGGTCACGATGTGCTATGAGCCGGTTGACCAACCACAAGCCCAACACCAAGACCAGGGCCAGGGCCGCCAAGCCGAAGGCGTCCTGCACGATTCGGCCGGTGAGACGCTCGATCGCACTGTGGCCCTCGCCGATCAGCCGGGTCCCCATCCACGGGATCCGGAAGGCGAAGAAAACGCCGATACCGGCGGCCACCAGGCATCGTCGCGTGTCGCGCCCATCACCGGCCAGAGCCCCGAGGACCAGGACGACCCAGACCAGATGGTGCACCCAGCCGATCGGGGACAGCAGCACCGAAAGCAGGCCGGTGATCGCGATCCCGGCCATCTCGGCGCTGTGCGCGGCGGACCCGTCCAGCCGGGCGGCGGTCAGCGAGGCGCGGCGGGCCAGCCGGAAGCCGAAGAACGCCACCAGCGCGACGCAGCCGAGCCACACCAGCGACGTCACCGTGTCCGGCCAGTAGAGCCGCAGCAGCATCCCGTTGAGGGACTGGTTGGTCGTGGCGTTGTTGGCGCCCGCCCGGTCGCTGCTCATCACCGCGTCGAACCAGAAGTCGATCGAGTCGCCCGGCAGCACCGCGAACGCGGCCAGCGTGGCGGCGGCGGCGGTGAGCGTGGCGTTCCAGGCCGCCTGCCGCCGGCCGGTGATCAGGAGGTAGATGAGGAAGACCCCGGGCACCAGCTTGACCGCCGTCGCCAGCCCCACCAGCACACCGCGCGGCCAGCGGGTGGACGGCGCGGCGCAGTCGGCCGCGCACAGCGCCATCAGGAACAGCCCCACCTGCCCGAACCGGGTCTGGTCGTGCACCGGCTGGAGATACGCCAGCGCCCCCACCAGAACGCCCAGCACCAGCGGCGCGTACCGGCCAGCGCGCGACAGCAGCGGACGGAACGCGTACCAGGCCCCCACCGCCAGCGCCACGTAGATCGCGCCGACCCACAGCAGCTGGACGACCCCCCACGGCAGCAGCTGCGGCGGCTCGGTCAGGAAGTCGTAGACCGGGGCCCCGCGCAGCACGGCCTCGCCCCCGGCGCGGTAGACGTCCACGTCCACCAGCCGCTGGTCGGGAGGGTTGGTGAGCCAGGTGATCGCGATCGGCGCGACCGCCGCCACGGCGATCAGCAGCCCGGCCAGCGCGATGCCCAGATCGGCCGGGGACCTTCGCCCGCGGTTCCCGGTCCGGTCGCTGGTTCGTCCGCCCATGTACCCATCCTGACGTAAGCGCCCCACTAGCCTGGGACGGACCGGACGATGGAGGTGCCCAGGTGGCGCAGCGGGGGGCGACACCCTTCGGCGGCATGACCGCCGTTCTGATGGCCGTCGTGGCGGTCGTTCTGCTCGGGCCCGCCATGGCGGCTCCGCAGAGCGTACGCGCCCACGCGGCCGGAACGACCGCCGACGGGGGACGCGTGGTCGTGGTGGGGATTCCCGGCCTGCGGTGGAGCGACATCGGCGAGGACCGCACCCCGACCCTGTGGCGGCTCACCCGGGAGGGCTCCGCCGGGGCGCTGAGCGTCCGCACGACCCGGGTGAACACCTGCCCCACGGACGGCTGGCTGACCGTGTCGGCGGGGCAGCGCGCCCGGTTCGCGCACGGCGACTGCGCGTTGCCGCCCGTTCCGAGGACGTCGGGGGCCTCGGCGACCGCGCCGGGCTGGGCGGAGATCCGCGAGGACAACGCGGGCACCCCGTACGAGGCCCGGACGGGGCTACTCGGCGACGCCGTCCACCGGGGCGGCGGCTGCACGATGGCCGTCGGGGAGGGCGCCGTGTTCGGGGCGGCGGACGCGACCGGCCGGGTGGACGTGTACGTGCCGTCCCCCGACAGGGTGCCCCGCGACGGCTGGTCGCGGTGCGCGCTGACGATGGTGGAGCTGGACGACGTGCACCGCGCCCAGATCACCACGGGCGTGGACACGACCGGCGCGCAGATCCCGGTGCGCCGGGAGAACCGGGAGGCGGCGGCGACCGCGGCCGACCGGCAGCTCGCCCAGGTCGTGGCGGCGCTGCCCAGCGGCACGACGCTGCTGGTCGCCGGGATCTCCGACTCGGGCTCGATCCCCCACCTGCACGTGGCGCTCGCCCGGGGCGACCGGTTCGGCTCCGCCTACCTCACCTCCAACGCCACCCGGCAGCCCGGCATCGTCACGCTCACCGACCTGACCGCGACGATCCTGGACGTCATCGGGCTCGCCCGGCCGGAGGAGGCCGTGGGGTCGGTCTGGGAGGCCGAGCCGACGGAGGCGTCGGCGGCGAGCAAGGTCCACGACCTCGACGACGAGGACGTGGCCGCCCAGGCGATCCGCCGGGTGCAGCCCGCGTTCTTCATCGTGCTGTTCGGCGGGCAGCTCCTGCTGTACGGGCTGGCCACGGTGGCGCTGCGCCGCCGGTGGGGCGACGGGGAGGGCGCGCGGGGCCGGATCCTGGCGGCGACCCGGGTGATCGCGCTGGTGGGGGCGGCGGCCCCGGTGGCCTCGTTCCTGGCCAACCTGCTGCCGTGGTGGCGGTCGGCGCATCCGCTGCCCGCGCTGATCGGCAGCGTGGTGCTGTGGATCGCGCTGACCACCGCGCTGGCGCTGGCCGGTCCGTGGCGGCGGTCGCTGGTCGGCGCGGGGCTGGTGATCTCGGGGGTCACCGCGCTGGTGCTGGGGCTGGACGTGATCACCGGGTCGGCGCTCCAGCTCAACGCGCTGATGGGGTACACGGCGCTGGTCGCGGGCCGGTTCTACGGGTTCGGCAACCAGGCGTTCGCGCTGTTCGCGGTGGCGGCGCTGCTGACGGCGGCGTGGGTGGCCGAGCGCCCGCTGCGGGCCGGGCGCACCCGCGCGGCGGCGGCGCTGGTCGCCGGGGTCGCGGTGGCGGCGGTGGCGATCGACGGGTGGCCCGCCTGGGGCAGCGACTTCGGCGGGGTCATCGCGATGGTCCCGGCGTTCGCGGTGCTGGGGCTGCTGATCGCCGGACGCCGGGTGTCGCCGGTACGGCTGGGGCTCTGGTGCGCCGCCGGGGCGGTGGTGGTGCTGGGCATCGCGTTCGCCGACTCGCTGCGCGCCGACCCGTCCCACCTGGGCCGGTTCTGGGACGACCTGGTGAGCGGGGACGCGGGCGGCGTCGTCGCCCGCAAGGCCGGGGCGATGCTGCGGAGCCTGGGCTACTGGCCGTTCACGGTCGCGGTGATCGGGGCGCTGTGCTTCCTGTTCTTCGTGCTGGCCCAGCCGTTGCAGTGGCGGGCCGCGCTGCTCGACCGGGCGTACCACCACAGCCGGACGCTGCGGCCCGCGCTGCTGTCGGCGCTGACGCTGGCGCTGGCGGGGATGCTGGTGAACGACTCCGGTGTGGTGATCCCGGCGATCGCGTTCAGCCTGGCGATCCCGCTCACGCTGGCGGCGAGCGTACGGGCTCTGGAGCTGGACGGGAGTACGGGCGGCGCAGGCACGTCACAGCCAGCCACACCAGCAGACCCGTCAGCAGCCACGGGACCAGGGTCGCGCGCACCCCGGTGACCAGCCACTCCAGCTCGTCCGGCAGGCCGATGAGCAGCGGGTCGCGGGCCGGCAGGTACGCCAGGCTCAGCGCGGCCGTGTGCGCGAGCAGGGCCCCGTCGAACCGGGAGAACGGCAGCAGCACCAGCACCGCCCAGCCGAGCCCGTCGTACCAGGGCAGCGCGTAGGTCGCGGCCAGCAGCCACGCCAGCACCAGCGCCGCCGCCACGGTCAGGCCCTCGGCGGTGCCCGGCGGCAGGGCGGGGTCGCGGGGCAGTGCCCGCAGCAGCAGCCACACCAGCGCCGCCAGCAGCACGAGCATCCCGATCCGGATGACGATCCGGTGCTGGTTGACGCCCATCGCGGCGTCCAGCAGATGCCACGGGCTCGCCAGCGACACCGAGTTGGCGGCCCGCCTGACCTGGTCGAACGCATGGGATCCGGCGAGCAGGTAGGCGACCAGGGCGACCGCTCCGGCGGCCCCGCACAGCGCCGCCGCCCGGTCGGCCCGCCGTCCCCGCAGCAGCGTCCACAGGGGACCGCCGCCGACGAGCGCCGCCGGGAACTTGATCGCCGCGGCGGCCCCCACCAGCGCCCCGGACGCCAGGGCCCGCACCAGCGGGCGCGCGGCCCCCGCGAAGCCCGCCAGCGCCGCCACCGCCGCCAGGATCGCCAGCGCGTCGTTGTGCGCCCCGGCGACCAGGTGGAACAGCATCAGCGGGTTGAGCGTCCACAGCAACGCCACCCGCAGCCGGGCGCGAGGCCCCCGGCACACCCGGTACAGGATCAGGCCGGTGAGGACGAAGGCCAGCGCGTTCGTCGCCGACAGCACGAACACCGTCAGCCGCACCGACTCGCCCCCGACCCAGGACGCGAACGCCTCCTGCGCCGTGGCGATCGGCCCGTACACCGAGGGCGTCGAGCGCCACTCCTCGGCCGCCCCCGCGACCGGGTCGCCGTTCATGTCGATCGCCCGCGTCGTGTACGGGTCGTGCCCGGTGACGGCCATCCGCCCGTACGCGGCGTAGTTGAGATGGTCGGACGAGCCGATCGGGGGCATCACCGCGAACGCCGCCGTCACCAGGAGTCCGGCGACCATCAGCGGTCTGGGGGAGCAGTGCCAGCCGCGCCGTACGGCGAGCAGGCACAGGCCCAGGCCCACCGAGCCCACCAGCACGCCCAGGGCCACCAGGCCGATCACGAGTTCGAGCGGGACGTCACCGCCGTTCAGCGAGTAGGGCGGCAGGGCGTTCCGCTTCCCCGGCAGCATCGGCTGCATGGCCGACGGCCCGAGCAGCGCCGTGAGCAGGAAACACGCCAGCGCCGCGCCGATGCCCGCGAGCCCGGCG
>DATADI010000673.1:0-6022 GCA_036258615.1 Thermomonospora sp.
GGAGGTCCGCGGGGTCTCCGCTACCGCGTCGGTCGAGACCACCTCACCTGGCACCCAGCCTCCTCGTCTCCAGCCGGTCGTGCGTCGTCGGGATCCGTCCGGGTGATCCCCGTGCGGACCGCGCCCGGCCTCGTCGCCGGCCCTGGGGGCGGGATCGCCACCTTCCCTGGTCCGGCAAGTCTAACCGCCGGGTTCGGCGTACTAGACCGTAACCAGGGAGTGGACGTCCAGATTCCCCAGCTTGTCCCTTCCGTCCAGGAAGGACAGCTCCATCAGCACCGACAGCCCGACCACCTCGCCGCCGCCCCGGCGGACCAGCTCGGCGGCGGCCCGGGCGGTGCCCCCGGTGGCGAGCACGTCGTCGACGATCAGCACGCGCTCGCCGGGGCGCAGCGCGTCCACGTGCATCTCGATCGTCTCGGTGCCGTACTCCAGATCATAGGTCTGCTCGTGCGCGGGCGCGGGCAGCTTCCCCTTTTTGCGCACCGGCACGAACCCCGCGCCGAAGTGATACGCCACCGGGGCGGCCAGGATGAACCCGCGCGCCTCGATCCCGACGATCTTGTCGATGGTGCCCCGGCCGTGGTGCGACACGATCGCGTCGACCACCCCGGCGAACGCCACGTGGTCGGCCAGCAGCGGGGTGATGTCCTTGAACACAACGCCGGGCTTGGGGTAGTCGGCCACGTCCCGGATCCGCTCGGTGATGAGCCGGTCGAGGTCGATCATGGTCACCTTCCTGTCCGCCGCCGCTGCCGGGTGCCGCGTTTCGGCTGGCGGCGGGGCCCGGTTTGCACGACCTTGACCTTACGGGGAGGCTCGGGCGGGATCTCCTCCGGCCCCTCGGCCTCGGGCGCCTCCTCGATCGCGCCGCCCTTGGCCGTCCCGGCGGGCGCCCTGGTGCGGCGCGCCTGCCGCTTGGCGCTGGACTCGCGGGCCCGCAGCCGCTCGCGCAGCTCCCGGTAGCGCGGCTCGCGCTCCTTGAGCTGGACGAGCATCGGCGTGGCGACGCACAGCGAGGAGTACGTCCCGACGAGGATGCCGACGAACAGCGACAGCGACAGGTCCTTGAGCGCCCCGGCCCCCAGCAGGAACGTGCCGACGAACAGGATCGAGGCCACCGGCAGGATCGCCACCAGGGAGGTGTTCAGCGACCGCACCAGGGTGGCGTTGAGCGCCTCGTTGGCGGCCTGGCTGTAGGTCTTGAGCCTCCCCGGCGTCCCGAGGTCCCGGGTGACCTCCTTGATCATGTCGAACACCACGACGGCGTCGTACAGCGAGTAGCCCAGGATGGTCAGGAAGCCCAGCAGGGTCGCCGGGGTCACCTCGAACCCCGACCAGGCGTAGATCCCGGCGGTGATCACCAGGTCGTGCACCAGGGCCACCATGGCGGCCAGCGCCATCCGCCACTCGAAGGCGAACGACAGGTACAGCACGATCAGCAGCATGAACACCGCGAGGGCCTGCCATGCCTTCTTGGTGATCTCGTCGCCCCAGGTGGAGCCGATGACCTGCGAGCTGACCTGGGCGGCGGGCATCGCGAACTCCCGGCCGAGGGACTGCTGCACCTCGGCGACCTCGCCGGACGGCAGGCTCTCGGTGGTGACCCGCCACCCGCTGCTGGTCTGCTGCACGATCACCTGGTGCGGGCCGGCCTCGGCGACGGTGGTGCGGACCTGTTCGATGGAGGCGTCCGGGGCCCTGAAGGTGAACACCGAGCCTCCGGTGAACTCCACCCCGAACGACAGGCCCCGGATCACCAGCCCCGCGATGGACACCGCCAGCAGCACCGCCGACAGCGAGTACCACAGCCGGGGGCGGCCGACGATGTCCGCGCTGACCTCGCCCTTGTAGATCCGTGAGAGGACCGCGCGCAGCGCGAGCATCAGGCCTCCTTGGTCAGCGAGGGAGCCGGCCTGCTGCGGCGCAGCCGCTTCGGATCCAGCCCGGACCACCGGTGGCCCCGGGCGAAGAACGCCCGGCGGGACAGCAGCGCCACCATCGGCTTGGTGAACAGGAACACCACCACCACGTCGATCAGCGTGGTCAGCCCGATCGCGAACGCGAAGCCCTTCACTCCGCCGACCGCCAGGAAGTACAGCACGGCGGCGCCGATGAACATCACCGCGTCGGCGACCAGGATGGTGCGCCGGGCCCGCTTCCAGGCGGTCTCCACCGCGGGCCGCAGCGGCCGTCCCTCGCGCAGCTCGTCGCGGAGCCGCTCGAAGTAGACGATGAACGAGTCGGCGGCGATGCCGATCGACACGATCAGGCCGATGACGTGCGCGAGCGACAACCGGAAGCCCAGGGTGGACTCACTGCCCAGCAGCACCACCGACAGGTAGGTGACCGCCGCCGCGACCGCCAGGCTGGCCACCGACACCAGGCCCAGGCCCCGGTAGTACAGCAGCGAGTACGCCACCACCAGCACCAGCCCGAGCGCCCCCGCCTGCAGGCCCTTCTCCAGCTGGTCGGAGCCGAGCGTGGAGGAGACCGTCTCGATGGAGCTCTTCTCGAACTTCAGCGGCAGCGCCCCGTACTTGAGCACGTTGGCCAGGTCGGTGGCGTACCGCTGGTTGAAGCTGGTGGGCGGGCCGTCGATGCTGGCGGTGCCGCCCCGGATGGCGCCCCGGGTGATCTCCGGCGCGGAGACCACCTGCCCGTCCAGCACGATCGCGATCTGCCGGCGCGGGGTGGCCGGGTCGGCCTGGTACTGCCGGTACGCGTCCGCGGTGAGGTCCCCGAACTGATTCCCGCCCCGGGACTTGAACTCCAGCTGGACCGACCAGCTCGTCTGGCCCTCCTGCGGGTTCGGCGGGACGGCGGTCGCCGAGGAGACCTCCCGGCCCTCCACCCGCACCGGGCCGAGGATGTACTTGCCCTGGCCGTCCTGGTCGCAGGCGGCCACCCACCGGCGGCGCGGATCGTCGGCCCCCGGGGCCTTCCTGTCGGCCCTGGTGCAGTCGAGCCGCTGGAACTGCGCGATGACGGCGGGGTCGTCGATGCCCGAGAAGTCCTGGCCGCCGAGGCGGCTCGGGTCGGGCGGAACCGACACCGACGGGGTCGGCGACGGGGACGGCTCGGCCAGCGCCTGCGACAGGGCCCGCGGCCGGGCGGTCGCGCCGGGCGTCGGGCTCGGGCTCCCGGTGGGCCCGCCGCCGGGCGAGCGGGAGACGCTCGGGCTCGGCGCCGGGTTCACCGGGGTGCCGGCGCCGACCGCGTACACCTGGCGGAACTGCAGCTGCGCGGTGGTGCCGATCAGGTCGACGATCCGCCGCTGGTCCTCGGTGCCGGGGACCTGGACAACGATGTGGTTGTCGCCCTGCCGGGACACCTCGGCCTCGGAGACGCCCAGGCCGTTCACCCGGTCGCGGATGATGGTGACGGCCTGCTGCATCTGCGCGCCGGGCGGGTTCTTGCCGCCCTCGGTCACGGCGGTGAGCGTGACCGTGGTGCCTCCCGCCAGGTCCAGCGCCAGCTTCGGGGTGGTCTGTCCCTGCAGGAACATCACCCCGGTCAGCCCGGCCAGGACCGCGAACAGCAGCAGGATCGTCCGGCCGGGCCGGGAGGAGGTGCTCGGCGGTGCCACGGATGCGGGTCTCTTCCGGATCTGCGGCCGGGTCAGGCCGAGTGCTTGTCGGCCTTCGGCTTGGCGTCCTCGTCGGTCTCGTCGGCGTCCTTGGCGAGGTCGACGCCCGCACCGGACTCGGCGGTCTCCTCCGCCTCGTCGGTCTCGTCGGCGTCCTCGTCCAGGTCGGCCGCGGCGGCGCCCTTGTCGTCGACCACGTTCATGATCGCCTGCTTGACGAAGCGGGCCTCGACGCCGGGCGCGATCTCCAGCACGACGCCGTCGTCGTCGACCGACACGACCTCGGCGTACATGCCGCTGGTGGTCACCACGCGCACGCCGGGGCCCAGCGAGCTCTGCATCTGGAGCTGCTCGCGCCGCCGCTTGTTCTGCGGCCGGATCAGCAGCAGGTAGAAGACCACGGGGATCGCCAGCAGCAGGATCAGGTTGAAGGCGCCGCTGCCGCCGGAGCTATCTGCCAGAAAAGTCATGCTGTCGCCCATCGAAGGGCATCCTTCCAATGTGGGGTCCCCCAGCCCATCGCCGGAATGACGTTCACGCGCGGGACCGCCGGCTGGGGACGGCGACCAAGTCCCGGAGTCTAGAGATTACGCGAAACACCGGCAACGACGTGACGACCCGGCGGGCACGGAAGTTCCCGAACGGTTACTTGAGGTCCTCGTCCAGGGGGAACAGCGTGTCGGCCATCGGCGCGGACGGCGGAGGCGTGAGGCCCATGTGACGCCAGGCGGCGGGAGTGGCGATCCGGCCGCGCGGCGTGCGCGCCAGCAGCCCCTGCCGCACCAGGAACGGCTCGGCCACCACCTCCACCGTCTCCGGCTCCTCCCCCACCGAGACCGCCAGCGTCGAAAGACCCACCGGCCCCCCGCCGAACTTGCGCAACAGGGACGCCAGCACGGCACGGTCGAGGCGGTCCAGGCCCCGCTCGTCCACCTCGTACAGGGTCAGCGCCTGCCGCGCCAGCTCCCGCGTGACCACGCCGTCGGCGCGGACCTCGGCGTAGTCGCGGACCCGGCGCAGCAGCCGGTTGGCGATCCGCGGGGTGCCCCGGGACCGCCCGGCGACCTCGGCGGCCCCGCCGTCCTCGATCGCCACGTCCAGCAGCCGCGCCGAACGGCGGACGATGACCTCCAGCTCGGCGGGGTCGTAGAAGTCCATGTGCGCCACGAACCCGAACCGGTCGCGCAGCGGGCCCGGCAGCATCCCCGCCCGTGTGGTGGCCCCGACCAGCGTGAACGGCGCGATGTCGAGCGGGATGGCGGTGGCGCCTGGCCCCTTGCCGACCACCACGTCGACCCGGAAGTCCTCCATCGCCATGTAGAGCATCTCCTCGGCGGGCCGCGCCATCCGGTGGATCTCGTCCAGGAACAGCACCTCCCCCTCCGCGAGGGTGGACAGCACCGCCGCCAGGTCGCCCGCCCGTTCGATCGCGGGGCCGCTGGAGATCCGCAGGGGACGGCCCAGCTCCGCGGCGATGATCATGGCGAGGGTGGTCTTGCCCAGCCCGGGGCCGCCGGACAGCAGCACGTGGTCCGGCGGACGGCCCCGGCGCAGCGCGCTGTGCAGCACCAGCGACAGCTGCTCGCGGACCCGCTGCTGGCCGATGAAGTCGTCCAGTTTCTTGGGGCGCAGCGCCGCCTCGATGACCCGCTCGTCGCCGTCCTCGTCCACCGACGAGGACACCAGCCGCTCGTGGTCGCTCATGGCCTGCTGAGCTTCTTGAGCGCGGCCTTCAGCAGCTCGGCCACCGGCGGGACCGCCGCCTGGCCGTCGAGGTCGGCGGCGACCGCGTCGACCGCCGCGTCGGCGTCCCGGGCGGACCAGCCGAGGTTGATCAGGCCGGTCTGGACCTGGGCGCGCCACGGCGCGGCGGCGGCTGGGACGGGCAGCGCGCCGTCGTCGCCGGTGGGCAGGCCGAGCCGGTCCTTCAGCTCCAGCACGATCCGCTGGGCGCCCTTCTTGCCGATGCCGGGGACCTTGGTCAGCGCCGCGACGTCCTCGGTGGCCACCGCGCGGCGCAGCGCGTTCGGGCTGTGCACCGCGAGCATGGCCAGGGCGAGGCGGGGCCCGACGCCGCTGGCGGTCTGCAGCAGCTCGAACACCGCCCGCTCGTCGTCGTCGGCGAACCCGAACAGCGTCAGCGAGTCCTCCCGCACCACCAGCGAGGTCGGGACCTGCGCCTGCTCGCCGACCCGCAGCCCGGCCAGGGTCGCGGGGGTGCACTGCACCGCCAGCCCCACGCCCCCGACGTCCACGACGGCCCCGTCCGGGCCCGCGGCGGTCACCCGCCCGCTGACAAAGGCGATCACGGCGTGCTCCCTGTCTGTCGTACGGTGCGGCGCGCGGCGGCGCGGGCGGCCTCCAGCCGGGCCTGCGCGCCGCCGCGCCACACGTGGCAGATGGCCAGCGCGAGCGCGTCGGCGGCGTCGGCGG
>DATADI010000674.1:0-7578 GCA_036258615.1 Thermomonospora sp.
CGCCGGGCCCGCGGGCCCGGCTCCGCAACAACGTGATCACCGGCGTGGCCGTCCTCGCGCTGCTGGCGGTCGCGTGGGTGGTCTATGACCGCCTGGCCGACCGGGGCCAGTTCGCCGGGAGGCTGTGGGACCCCTTCACCCGGTGGGAGGTCTGGGAGAACCTGATCCTGCCCGGCCTGAAGAACACCCTGCTGGCGGCGCTGGTGGCCTCGGTGCTGGCGCTGGTGTTCGGCGTGCTGTTCGGCCTGGCCCGGCTGTCGGACCACTGGTGGATCCGGGTTCCGGCGGGCGCGGTGGTGGAGTTCTTCCGCGCCATCCCGCTGCTGATCCTGATCTTCCTGGCGTTCTTCGTGCCCCCGGCGGTCAGCCCGATCATCGCCGACGGCCCGTTCGGCAACGCCCAGCGGGTGCTGGTCGAGAACGTGCTGTTCGTGTTCGGGGTGGAGATCAACGCCGGCAACGTCACCGTGCCCGCGTTCGCCGCGCTGGTGTTCGGCCTGGTGATGTACAACGGGTCGGTGCTCGCGGAGATCGTGCGGGCCGGGGTGCTGGCGGTGCCGCGCGGCCAGTCGGAGGCGGCGTACGCGCTCGGCCTCCGCAAGAACGCCGTCATGCGGCTGGTGCTGCTGCCCCAGGCGGTCACGGCGATGATGCCCGCGGTGGTCAGCCAGATGGTGGTGCTGCTCAAGGACACCGCGCTCGGCTTCGTCATCGCCTACGAGGACCTGCTGAGCACAGGCTTCCGGATCATCCCGGCCAACTACGCCAACCTGGTCCCGGCCGCGATCGTCATCTCGGTCATCTACATCGGGATCAACGTGGCCCTCAGCCACCTGGCGACCCGGCTGGAGGCGCGCAGCCGCAGCAACCGCAAGTCCGCCGCCCGCACCCTCGCCGCCGACACCCCGGCGGATCCCGCCGCCGGCCTCGCCGTCACCGGCAAGACCACCGGCGACGACTGACGGCCGGCTCGTTCGTGAAGGGGCGCCTTCGGGCGCCCCTTTTCGCGTGGGGGCGGGGAATCGGGCGGTTCCTCCGGTGGTTCGAGCGGACGTGGGATTCGAGGAGACCGACGTCGCGGTGGTCGGCGCCGGGCAGGCGGGGTTGTCGAGCGCGTACTTCCTGCGCCGGGCCGGGCTGCGGTTCGCGGTGTTCGACCACAACCCGGGGCCGGGCGGCGCGTGGCGGCACCGGTGGCCGTCGCTGACGCTGGGCCGCGCCCACCGGGTGCACGACCTGCCGGGCCTGCCGCTGGGCGACCCCGACCCGTCGCGGCCCGCCTCGGAGGTGGTGGCCGAGTACTTCGGCCGGTACGAGCGGACCTTCGAGCTGCCCGTGCACCGTCCCGTCGACGTCACCGCCGTCCGCGACGGCGAGGACGGGCGGCTCCTGGTGGAGACCTCGGAGGGCACCTGGTCGGCAGGGGTGCTGATCAACGCGACCGGCACCTGGGAACGCCCGTTCTGGCCGTACTACCCGGGGCGGGAGACGTTCCGGGGCCGTCAGCTGCACACCGCCGGGTACCGGGGCGCGGAGGAGTTCGCCGGGCGGCGGGTGGTCGTCGTGGGCGGCGGCGCGTCCGCCGTCCAGCTGCTCCTGGAGATCGCCGAGGTGGCCGCCGCGACCGCCTGGGTGACGCGGCGTCCGCCGGTGTGGCGGGAAGGGCCGTTCGACGAGTCCCTGGGACGCGAGTCGGTGGCGCGCGTCGCCGAGCGGGTGCGTCAGGGCCTTCCGCCCGGCAGTGTGGTGGGCGCGACCGGGCTCATGCTGACCCCCGAGGTACGGGCGGCGCGCGAGGCGGGCGTGCTGCACCGGCTGCCGATGTTCGCGCGGATCACCCCCGAGGGCGTGGTGTGGCCGGACGGGACGGAGTTCGCGGCCGACGTGATCCTGTGGGCCACCGGGTTCCGCGCCTCCCTGGACCACCTCGCGCCGCTGCGGCTGCGGGAGCCCGGCGGCGGCATCGCGGTCGACGGCACCCGCGCCGTCCGCGACCCGCGGATCCACCTCGTCGGGTACGGGCCGTCCGCGAGCACCATCGGCGCCAACCGGGCGGGCCGGACGGCCGTCCGCGAACTGCGCGCGCTGCTCGCCGTGGCCGCCATCTCCTGATCACCCAGCGTGGCTCTCCCATGGTGGGCTGCGGATATCTTTCAGAACTCATCTCGGCGGTCAGGGCCCCAATCGTTCCTCGTTTGCGGGACGATTCCGGTATGACCGCTCGCCTTCCCCTCCCCTACGGCTCCTGGCCCTCCCCCGTATCGGCCGCCGGCGTCGCCGCCGCCGGGCTGCGCCTCGGCCATCCCCTCGTCCACGGCGACGAGGTGTGGTGGCAGGAGTCCAGGCCCGAGGAGGGCGGGCGCACCACGGTCGTCCACCTGGCGGGCGGGCGGCGCACCGACCTGCTGCCCGCGCCGTGGGACGCCCGCACCCGGGTGCACGAGCACGGCGGGCGCTCGTACGTGCCGGTGCCCGCCGGCGGGGGGCACGCGCTGGTGTTCGCGAACCTGGAGGACCAGCGGCTCTACCGGCTCGACCCGGGCGCCGCGCCGCGCCCGCTGACCCCGGAGCCGGCGGTCGCAGGCGGGCTGCGGTACGCCGACCTGGTGGTCTCGCCGGACGAGGCCGAGGTCTGGTGCGTCTGCGAGGGGCACACGCCCGACGGGGTGCGGCGGGCGATCGTGGCGGTCCCGCTCGACGGGCGCGCCGCCGAGGACGCCGGGGCCGTCCGCGAGCTGGTCAGCGGCTCGGACTTCTACGCCTCCCCCGCCCCGTCGCCGAACGGGGAGTTCCTGGCCTGGGTGCAGTGGAGCCACCCCCGGATGCCCTGGGACGGCACCGAGGTCCGCGTCGCCGCCCTGACGGACGGCCGAGCGACCTCGCCCCGCACGGTCAAGGGCGGCATGACCGAGTCGGCGCTGGCGCCGCTGTGGGCCGGGGACGAGACCCTGTACGTGATCTCCGACTGGCCCGGCTGGTGGAACATCTACCAGGTCGGCCTGCACGGCGAGTCGGCCCAGGCGCTCTACCCGGCCGAGGAGGAGTTCGCCGCGCCGCCGTGGGAGCTGGGCGGCCTGCCGTACGCGCTGCTGGCGGACGGGCGGCTGGCGGTGCTGCACGGCGAGGGCGACCGGCGGCTCGGCATCTACGACCCGGAGACCCTGGAGCTGACCGACCTGGACCTGCCGTACGAGGACTGGCTGCCGGTGCTGTCGGCGCACGGCGGCACCGTGGTGGGCGTCGGCGGCGGCCCGACCCGGGCGAGCACCGTCGTCCGCGTCGACACCGCCACCGGCCGTGCGGAGGCGCTGCGCCCCGCCCCCGCCGGGCTCCCCGACCCGGCCTACCTGCCCGCGCCCCGGGTGGAACGCCTGGAGGGCCCGTTCGGGCGGCCCGTGCACGCCCACGTGTTCCCGCCCACCAACCCCGAGGCCGAGGGTCCCGCCGGGGAGAAGCCCCCGTACCTGGTGTTCCTCCACGACGGCCCCACCGGCCGCGCCTCCAGCCTGCTCAGCCTGGAACGGGCCTTCTTCACCAGCCGCGGCATCGGCGTCGTCGAGGTCGACTACGGCGGCTCCTCCGGGTACGGCCGCGCCTACCGGGAGCGGCTGCGCCGCCAGTGGGGCGTGGTGGACGTCGAGGACGCCGTCGCCGCCGCCCGCGCCCTCATCGACCGCGGCGTCGCCGACCCGGCCCGCCTGGCCGTCCGGGGCCACGGCGCCGGCGGCTGGACGGCCCTGGCCACGGTCACCAGTACGGACCTGTTCCGCGCCGCCACCTCCTACCACGGCGTCACCGACCTGCCGACCCACCTCTCCGAGACCCACGACTTCGAGTCCCGCTACCTCTTCGGGCTGATCGGGCCGATGCCGGGCTTCGAGCGCGCCTACACCGAACGCTCCCCCCTGACCCGCGCCGACCGGACCTCCTGCCCCGTCCTCCTGCTGCACGGCACGGACGACCCGGTGGTGTCCCCGTCCCAGTCCGAACGCTTCGCCACCGCCCTGTCCGGCCGGGGCCTGCCGGTCACCTACCTGACGTTCAAGGGCGAACCCCACGGCTTCCGCCGCGCCGACAGCATCACCACGGCCCTGGAGGCCGAACTGTCCTTCTACGCCCAGACCCTGGGCTTCCAGCCCCAGAAGACCCCCACCCCCGCCCACTCCTGACCCCTCCCGCCCCAGCGCGGCCCCTTGAACCCACCACGCCACAGCGCGCCGTGGCCGCTCTGTGCGGGGCGAGGGCGTCCTGCCGTGCGACCGCGGCCCCACCCTGCACCACCACGACGCGCGGCAGCCTCACAGCACAACGACACGGGACGGACATGCTTCGCCCCTGGGGCACAGCGGGGCCGCGAGGTGATCAGCGGGCGAACCCTCCCGGCGACGCTCCGCCACTACGACGCACGGCGATCTCGCAGCACCAGCGGGACGGACGTGCTGTGCCCTGGGGGTGCGGGGTCAGCGGGCGAACTCGGTGGCGCGGGACTCGCGGACGACGGTGACGCGGATCTGGCCGGGGTAGGTGAGCTCGTCCTCGACCTGCTTGGCGATGTCGCGGGCGATGACCTGGGCCTGGATGTCGTCGACCGCGTCGGGCTTGACCATGACGCGGATCTCGCGGCCCGCCTGCATCGCGTAGACCTTGTCGACGCCGTCGTGCTTGTCGCGGGCGATCTGCTCCAGCCGTTCGAGGCGTTTGACGTACGCCTCCAGGGACTCGCGGCGGGCGCCGGGGCGGCTGCCGCTGATCGCGTCGGCGGCCTGGGTGAGGACGGCCTCGACGGTGCGGACCTCGACCTCGTTGTGGTGGGCCTCGATGGCGTGGACGACGTCCTCGTGCTCGCCGTACCGGCGGGCGATCTCCGCGCCGATCAGCGCGTGGCTGCCCTCGACCTCGTGGGTGAGCGCCTTGCCGATGTCGTGCAGCAGGGTGCCGCGCTTGGCGGGCTCGACCGGCAGCCGCAGCTCGCTGGCCATGATCCCGGCGAGGTGCGCGGACTCGATCAGGTGCTTGAGCACGTTCTGGCCGTAGGAGGTGCGGTACCGCAGCCGGCCGAGCAGCGCGATCAGCTCGGGGTGCATGTCGGTGATGCCGACCTCGACCAGGGCGTCCTCCCCGGCCCGCACGCACAGCTGCTCCACGTCGGCCTTGCTGCGCTCGTAGACCTCCTCGATGCGCTGCGGGTGGATCCGGCCGTCCTGGACCAGCTTCTCCAGGGTCAGCCGGGCCACCTCGCGGCGGACCGGGTCGAAGCAGCTCAGCAGGACGGCCTCGGGGGTGTCGTCGATGATCAGGTTGACGCCGGTGGTGGTCTCGAACGCCCGGATGTTGCGGCCCTCGCGGCCGATGATCCGGCCCTTCATCTCGTCGCCGGGCAGGTGCAGCACCGAGACCACCGACTCGGCGGTCTGCTCGCTGGCCACCCGCTGGATCGCCAGCGTCACGATCTTGCGGGCCCGCTTGTCGCCCTCGGCGCGGGCGGCGGTCTCGATCTCCCGGGTGATCAGGGCGGCCTCGCGCTTGGCCTGGTTCTCGATCATGGCGACCAGCTCGGCGCGGGCCTGGTCGGCGGTGAGCCCGGCGGCCTGCTCCAGCACCAGACGGCGGTCCTCGTCGAGGCGGTCGAGTTCGGCGCGGCGGGCCTCCAGGGTGCGCTTGGTCTCCGACAGCCGCCGCCCGCGGTCCTCCAGCCGCCGCGCCTCGGCGTCGAGCCGCTGCTCCCGCTCGGCCAGCCGGGCCTCGCGGCGCTCCAGGTCCTCGCGCAGGGTGCGCAGCTCCTGCTTGAGCGTCCGCGCCTCCCCCTCCAGCTCCGCCCTGGCGGTGTCGGCGACGTTCTGGGCCTGCGTCTCGGCCTTGTGCAGGATCTCCCGCGCGTCCGCCCTCGCCTGCGCCCGGATCTCCTCGGCCTCACGGCGGACGGCGCCCAGCTCGTCCTCGGACGGGACGGGCGGACCGGGGGAACGGCGCAGCAACAGAACCAGAGCGACCAGGGTCACCAGCAACGCGGCACCCAGCAGGACGCTCACCATGACGCAGACCCTTCTCGGGGGTAACCGGGGGTCGCCCCCCGGGGCCGGCTCGTCTCGGTGCGGGCTCCACCGGCAGGTGGAGAGCCTGCGATGCGAGGACCTATCCGCGCCCGGACCGCACCGGACACCCCTGCGTCACGCGCCGACCACGGACCGCCACCCGGCCCTCACGGCCGGACCCGGCGGCCCCTCGGTGCGTGCCGAGGCCCGTGAACCGTGCCCTGCTCCCTCTCAACGGCTCGAACGTGCTGCGTCGTATGGCAATCCGCAGTGCGCGGAGTAACTCCTCACTGCCGTAACGGTAAGCGGCGCGCAGGTAATGAGCAAGCAAACCCGGGGCATTCCGGACTAACCGTACGTTGCCGTGAGGACTCCCTTACCAGCCGTCCGAGCCCCTCACCGGCCACGTCTCCGGGGGCCGCCAGTCAGCGTCCCGTCAGAACCGGCGTCAACTCACCCGGCCACCCGGGCGTGTCGCCCGTCCCGGGATCACCGACGCCAGACGATGGCGTCACCATGGACGGCGACCCGGTCGCTGGTCATGTCGGTGACGAGGCCACGCCGTCGACCGTTATGTGGAGATGGTGCGCGCCAAGACCTCCATCGGGCAGTTCTCCCCCGCGACCGCCGAGGTGTACTGCCGGGACGTCGCGCCCCTGCGTCCGCCACCCGGCCGGGGTACAGCCGGTTCGCCTCGGCGCGGACCCGTCTGAGGTACGCGTGCGTCTCGGGCAGGCTCTCGCGGCTGGCACCCTCCCGCGCGTACAGCCTGGGGCCAGGTGCGTTCCCTTGGCCTTACTCGTCCAGGTACGACGGGTCGAAGTCGTCCAGTTCCGCGCCCTCCTCCTCGATCGCCTCCTTGACGACCCGATAGGCCAGGCCGGGTGAGTAGCCCTTACGGGCGAGCATCCCCACCAGACGCCGCACACGTCTGGCCGGATCCAACCCGCTCGTCGCAGGCAGCCTGCGAGCCACCAGGGCCCGCGCGGTCCGCTCCTCCTGCTCAGGGTCCAGCTCCTCGACGGCCTCGGCCACCGTCTCATCCGCAACGCCACGCCGCCGCAGTTCCCCGGCCAGCGCCCGCCGCGCCAGTCCCCGTCCGGTGTGGCGGGACTGCACCCACGCCCGCGCGAACGCCTCGTCGTCGATCAGCCCGACGTCGGCGAATCTCCCGAGCACCCGCTCCGCGACGTCGTCGGGCACTCCCTTGCGCCGCAACGCGTCCGCGAGCTGCGCCCGCGTCCGCGGCGACGCCGTCAGCAGCCGCAGGCACACCTCCCGCGCAACCGCCTCATCTCCGGCGGCCATGGCCTCACCTACCCCTCACGGCCCCTTGCTCCTGGCTCGGCCGCCCTCGGGCCGCCCAGGCGGCTCGAGGTCGGGGGCGACGGATCGCCCGTCGTTTCCCGGCCGGGCCATGCCGCACGCCTGCTCGGACTGGGAGCCCGGTGTTTCCTGCGCCGGTTCGGACCGGGTGGGCGTCGCCGGCCGCCGGCTGCGTGCCATCGATGCCGCGGGGCCGTTCATCGAGCGCGGTGCTCTGGGC
>DATADI010000675.1:0-5757 GCA_036258615.1 Thermomonospora sp.
CGCCGGGCCAGTACGCCCCTCCCCCTCCCGGCCAGTACGCCCCGCCGCCGCCTCCTGGCCAGTACCCGCCGCCGCCCGGCCAGTACGCGCCGCCTCCGCCGACCGTGCCGACCGTGCCGACGGGACCCGGAGCGCCGCCCGCGTCGCAGGGGCAGCCGGGCCCGCAGCCGGTGAGCCTGGCCAAGATCTCGCTGACCAAGGACGCCCCCGCGGTGTCGCTGACCAAGCAGGGCGCGACGTCCGGCAACATGCGGGTCAACCTGAACTGGACCGGCCAGACCGCGCCGGTGGGCAAGGGCAGGTTCGGCAAGCGGCGGCGCGGCGGCGGCCTGGACCTCGACCTGTGCTGCCTGTGGGAGCTGGTGGACGGCAGCAAGGGCATCATCCACGCCCTCGGCGACTTCGGGTCCCTGCACCAGCCGCCGTACATCCAGCTCGACCAGGACGACCGCACCGGGGCGAGCGTGGGCGGCGAGAACCTGGTCATCAACCTCGACCACACGGCCGCGTTCCGGCGGATCCTGGTGTTCGCCGAGATCTACGACGGCGCCGCCGACTTCCGGGGGGTGGACGCCGTCGCGACCCTGTACCCGGTCGGCGCGCCGCCGATCGAGATGAGCATGAACGACTGCCACGACGCCTCCCGCGACGCCGTCCTCGCGCTCATCGAGAACGTCGGCGGTGAGCTGGTCGTGCGCCGTGAGGGCCGGTTCATCCTGCCGCCGCCCGGTCGTCCGCGCTGGGGCAAGATGGCGGTCGACAACGCCTACGGGTGGGGTCTGGAGTGGGTCGGCACGCGCGGCAAGCGCTAGTCCCAGGCCACCCGCAGCACCGTGGTCGCGTCGAACGGGCTTTCGCCACGGTGCGTCGCGAGGATGCCGGTGCCCTCCGGTGAGGAGGTGTAGACGGCCTCCCCGCGCGACACCCAGCGGTTCCAGGCGCCGACGAAGGCATCGGTCCGCCTGCGGTTCTGGCCGAACAGCGCGGGCACGGCGTGGTAGACGACCCCGTCGGCCCGCGCCCTGCCGTGCAGCCACGCCTCGGCCAGCTCCGCGCGTTCGGCCGGGCGGGTGCGCCGCCGCAGGACGTGGCGGGGGACGACGTACCGCGGGT
This sequence comes from Thermomonospora sp., assembly GCA_036258615.1. GTDB lineage: Bacteria > Actinomycetota > Actinomycetes > Streptosporangiales > Streptosporangiaceae > Thermomonospora. The sequence goes on from DATADI010000675.1 coordinate 1,114, forward strand.
TCGCCAGCGGCCCCAGCACCTCGTCCAGGGCCAGGACGAAGCGTTCGGAGGTCGCGGTGTCGACGTCGGCGAGGGAGAACCGGTAGGTGCCGTCGGGCTCGGGCAGCACGGTCACCCCGTCGGCTCCGCGCCGCGACAGGCCCACGGCGTGCAGGGCGTCCGCGACGGCGTACGCGAACGGCGCGGCCGACGGCTCCTGGGCCGCCTGGTCCAGCAGGGCCGCCGCCCGGTCCACCGCCGCGTCCCGTTCCGCCAGCGCGGCCCGATGCGTCCTGCGCCGCCGTACGGCCCGCCGGGTGGACGTCACCGTGCCGATCGCGAACGGCACGACCACCACCAAAAACAACAACGCGGTGAGCAACGCGACGGCGACCCCGGCGGCCGACACCGCCAGCAACGCGCCCGCCGTGCGGAACCGCCGGTCCTCCGGCCGGGGGTACGGCGACGGGGCGGGCGCCGGAGGGGCCGGGCTCGCGCACTCGGCGGCGGTGAGGATCCGGGGCGGTTCGGGAGCGCCCGACGGCACCGGCGTCTCCCGCGCGGCCCGGGTGACCGGCGTCCTGATCCGCAGGGTGTGCATCAGCTCGTCCCGGTACGGGCTGCCCAGCCGCCAGGCGGCACGGGTGGCCTCACGGTCCTCGGCGCGCGCCAGCATCGCCCGGTTGACGTCGTCGAAGGACGACACCGGCGGCGGCTCGTACGGGGAGAAGGCGGGGTCCACGTGCGCGACGCCGGACACGATCTCGCCCTCGGGGGTGGCCACGAGGTAGCCCCGGTGTTTGCGGACGAACCGGTCCCAGTCGGCCGTGCCCTTGGGGTGCCGGTCGGAGACGCACACCACCGACCACGTGTTGGCCGTCTTGCCGGGCCACGCCGGGTCCAGCCGCAGCGCCCGGCCCCGGGTCTGCACCACGGCGGTCGGGGTGGTGGCGGTGGTGAGGTCGATCAGCGTGTTGGTGCCGCGGGCATCCCAGCCCTCGCCGAGCAGGCCCCGCGTGCCCACCAGGATCCGGCACAGGCCGTCCTCGAACGCCGCCGTCACCCGCGCCACCCACGTCCGTGCCGACCAGCGGCCGGTGAGCAGCGCGAGGCCGTCACCGGCGGGCTCGACCGTCAGGTCCAGGCCGTGGTCGAGCATCGCCAGCGCGAAGGCGCGGGCCGTCCGCTCGCCCGCCGCGACCGTGCGCCCGGTGACCAGCATCGGGTCCAGGTCCCGGGTGCGCGGGTCGGCGACCAGCCCGGCCAGCATCCGCCACGCCGACCCCGACTCGGCGTCCAGCACGTCCCGCAGCCGGGCGGGCAGCGTCGCGCCCGCCCGCTCGTGGTCGCACAGCACCAGGCAGCGCAGCCGGGACCCCTGCGCGGCGGCCTCGGTCGCGGCGATCTCCACGGCCCCGTACGTCTTGGCGGCGCTGCGGGCCAGCACCCGGTCGACGGGGGAGCGGGCGGGCCGGATGCCGCGCCGCGTGAGCTGGTAGCCGACCGCCGGGAGCGCCCGGCGGATGGCCTCGACGGCGGCGGCGTCGCCCGCCGTCGCCCCCCGGGCCGGGTCGCCGGGCAGCAGGCAGTTGCGGACGTAGTCGTTCAGCAGCGCGATCCAGTCCTCGGCGGTGGGGGCGTGGCGGTGCTCCTCGCGGAGCCGCGCGCCCGGCGGCAGCGCCAGCAGCCCGGCGTGGTGCAGCCGCAGCGCGGCGCCCGCGATGGCGGGGAAGTCCTTCTCCACCCGGTCCCACGACAGCGCCCCGCCCGGCGGCCCGGCCGTCCGGGTGACCCAGCGGGCGTCCAGCCAGGGCAGGAAGTCGGTGTGCGCGAACCCGGGGGCGAGCAGGTCGGTGGTCAGCTCCTCGAACCGCTCGGCCTCGCCCTCGATGTAGTCGCTCTCGGTGGCGGTCGGCTCGGTCAGCCAGGCCAGCTCGGTGAACGGTGCGAGATACCCCTCCCGCACCATCGCCGGGATCGACGCGCCCAGGATCGGCACCCCGAACAGCGCGTCCACCAGGGCCGCCTCGTCCGGGGTCAGCGACTCCGGGGGCGTGGCGGTCAGCCCGACGACCAGCGCGTCCGGCAGGTCGTCCAGGATCTCGGCCAGCAGCCGGCCCCACACGTCCAGCAGGTGGTGGCACTCGTCGAGCACCAGCGTGAGGGGCCCGGCGTCGCGGAGCGCGTCGATCAGCTCACGGCCGTTGTCGTGCAGCAGCCGCACCAGCCCGCCGGACCTGCCCGACCGGCCGAGCCGCTGCCGCCCCTCCTCGTCGGTCTCGGCGTCCGGGTCGAACACCGCCAGCGACTGGTAGGTGAGGACCGTGACGTCGGCGTCGAGGTCGCGGGACGTCCCGGCGGCGCCGCCGAACCGGCCCCAGTGGTCGGCCCACTGGTTCTGGATCGCGGTGTTGGGGACGAACACGACGGTGCGGCGGCCCAGGCGGCGGGCGGCCTCCAGCCCGACGAGGGTCTTGCCGGTGCCGGGCGGCAGCACCACCCAGGCGCGGCGGCGTCCGGCCGTCCAGCCCTCCGCGAGCCGGTCCAGCGCCTTCGCCTGGTAGGGGCGGAACTCACCGGGCCAGCGCGCGTCCTCGAACACCACGAGGACATTGTCACGTCCGGCTCGTCGTCATTTGCCGTTCTTGAGCGCGTCCGCGAGTTTCCGGTCGCGGGCGACCCGCACCAGCGCCGCCGCGAACCGCGCCAGATCCTTGTCCGGCACCAGGTCGGCCAGCCGCTTGGGGTCGGTGGGCAGGCCCAGCCGCTCCGCGCCCTTGACGGTCTGCTCGTCGAAGTAGGGCCGCAGCCACGGCCACACCGCCTGGGCCTCGCGGCAGAAGATGTCGACGCCGGTGGGGCCGATGCCGGGGAACTCCCGCAGCAGCTCGGCGGCCCGGTCGGGGACCCGCCGGCTCTCGAGCGCCAGCCGTCGCAGGTCGCCGCCGTACCTGTCCTGCACCAGGTCGGCCGTGTCGCCCAGCCGGGTCGCGGTGCTCTCGTCATAGCGGACGTAGTGGCCGCGGCCCAGCGCGTCCACCCGGTCCTGCCAGGACATGCGCGCCAGCCCCCGGGCCGTGCCGCCGCCCGCCTCGAACAGCTCCCGCGCCGCCGCCACCGCGATCTCGGCGGAGATGCGGGCGCTCAGCAGGTTCGTCAGGACCAGCAGCTTGAACAGCGCCGACGGCTGGTCCTTCAGGGGGATCCCGGCCTCCTCGGCGTAGGTCCGCCCGGCCTCGCGCAGCAGCTTCTTGACGACAGCGTCCATCACACGCACCTCCCGTATAGCACCGAGGCTTACCCGGGCGGGGGGCGCTTATGAGCCGTCACAGGAAGGAGAGCTGCCCGGACCCGGCCAGCGGGTCCCGGCGCCTGCGCAGATGCCGCCATCGGGGCAGATCGTCCAGGTACGACCAGGACAGGCGGTGGTGCGGCGTCGGCCCGTGCTCCTCCAGCGCCCGCTGGTGCACCGGGGACGGGTAGCCCGCGCTCTCGGCGAACCCGTACTCGGGGTGGTCCTCGCCGAGCCGCGCCATCAGCCGGTCGCGGTGCACCTTGGCGAGCACGGACGCCGCCGCGACGGTCACCGACCGCTGGTCCGCCCTGATCTCGCAGCGCACCCGCCAGGGCCGTCCCAGCACGTCGTGCTTGCCGTCGAGGATCACCATGTCGGGCGGCTCCGGGAGGGCCTCCAGCGCCCGTACGGCCGCGCGGCGCAGCGCCTCGGTCATCCCGGCCTCGTCGATCTCCGCCGGTTCGGCCGACCCGATCGCGTACGCCGCCAGCCAGCCCGGCAGGATCTCCGCGAACGCCTCCCGGTGCGCGGCGGTGAGCAGCTTGGAGTCGGTCAGCCGTACCGGCGCGCCGCCGCGTCCGGGCAGCTCGGGCGGGTCCCCGAGACCGGCGACCGCCGCGCACACCACCACCGGCCCGGCCCACGCGCCCCGGCCCACCTCGTCCACCCCGGCGACGCGGGCCGCTCCTGCGGCGCGCAGTTCCCGTTCGATGACGTCGGTGGCAGCGCGCGGGGCACCGGCGGGTCCGGCGGGGACCTCCAGGCCGGGCAGGGTGTCGGTCATGGCGTCCATCCTGGCAGCGGTGCGGGGTGTCGTCGGGCACAGTTCGCGGGGCGATCCGCGGACAGGATGGTCGAAAGCCCCTCGCCGTGCGAGGCTGGACATGCGCGGGGTGTCAGGTGGAGCATGATCGGACCTGTCCGCCGGTCCCTCGCCGCGGACGTTCCCCGGGCGACCGAGGAGGCCAGTCGGAGCCGATGCGAGAGTTCGGCGGATCCCGTTCCCGCCCGGCGGTGGGGACCGCGGCGCGGGATCTCTTCGAACGCCTGCGCTGGCGCTACTTCCAGATCCAACCGGGCCTGCGCTTCCTGGCGGCGGTGCTGTGCGTCGCCGTGGCCGTGGCGGCGGCCGTGCTCGCCGAGCAGCCGGTCCTCGTCGTGGTGGGTTCCGGGCTGCTGGTGCTCGCGCTGCTGGCGGTGTGCCACCTGACCATGCGGTCCCCGGCGGGCATGGCGGTGGCGGTGGTGGTCGCCGGATGGCTGGCGGTGTCGGTGCCGCTGGGCCGCCAGTACCCCGAGCCCGGCCACCAGGGGGTCCTGCTCGCCGCGCTGGCCGTGCCGGTGGCGTTCGGCGCGGCCCGGCTGCGGGG
>DATADI010000676.1:0-10044 GCA_036258615.1 Thermomonospora sp.
CCGGCGGACACATGAGCGAGGAGAAGGGCTCCGCGTTCTTCGGCCCGGCGCTCGTCGGGACGGACCTCGGGGACTACCACATCGAGTCGCTGATCGGCTGGGGCGGCATGTCGGAGGTCTACCGCGCCCGGGACCGGCGGCTCGGCCGTCAGGTGGCGCTCAAGGTGCTCGCCCCGCAGCTGGCGACCGACGACCGGTTCCGGCAGCGGTTCGTGCGGGAGTCGCGGCTGGTCGCGAGCATCGACCATCCGCACATCATCCCGATCTTCGAGGCGGGCGAGACCGGCGGGCTGCTGTTCATCGCGATGCGCTACGTCCAGGGGCGGGACCTGCGGGCGCTGCTGGACGAGGCCGGGCCGCTGCCGCTCGGCCGGGCGAACCGGCTGCTCAGCCAGGTGGGCGCCGCGCTCGACGCCGCCCACGAGCACGGCCTGGTCCACCGGGACGTCAAGCCCGCCAACATCCTGGTCACCGGGGACGCCCACGGGGGGCACGCCTACCTGTGCGACTTCGGGCTCACCAAGAACACCGACTCCCTCGGCGGGCTGACCAGCCAGGGCCAGTTCATGGGCACGCCCCGGTATGTGGCGCCCGAGCAGATCACCGGTGATCAGGTGGACCCGCGCGCGGACGTCTACGCCTTCGGCTGTGTCGCCTACGAGGTGCTGACGGGTGTGCCGCCGTTCCAGCGGGAGAGCCAGCTGGCGTTGCTGTACGCGCATCTGTCCGACACTCCGCGTCCGATGAGCGCGCTCCGTCCCGGACTGCCGCCCGCCGCCGACGAGGTGATGGGACGGGCTCTCGCCAAGGCTCCCGCCGACCGGCCCACGACCTGCCTGGCGTTCGTCCAGGATCTCCGCGACGCCCTCAGCGCCGCCACCCCGGCGGACGAACCCGCACGCCCCCCGGCCGCCGGGGACGGTGCGCCACCTGGGGTGGGGTACGCGCCGCACGACCCGTCGCTCACGCCGCAGCGCGGAGAGGCCGCCGGTCTCCCGCCCCCGCAGGCGGCTCCGGCCGGGCACCCGTCGGTGCCGCCGGGGACCGGGATCCCGCCCGTGGCCCGCCGGGAGGGGTGGCGGAGGCCGCAGGTGCTCGCCCTGGCGGCCGTGCTGGTGGTCGCCGCCCTGGTGGGGTTGTACTTCGTGGTGTCGGGCGGGCAGCGGGGCTGGCGGGAGTACCCGTCGAGCGTGGCGGTGCCGTTCACGTTCCGCTATCCGGGGTCGTGGGAGGCGCGGACGCACTCGGACGTGTACGCGGTGGCGTCGCCCGCCGCCGGGGTGTTCGAGGAGCTGTTCAGGACGCCGATCTCGGCGGACTGGTCGGCGGTGGACCGCCTGGCCCGCGAGGATCCGCATCGGGCCCAGGGCCTGTTCGCCGGGGTGAGCCACACGCTGAGCACCGGGTCGTCCGCCGAGCTGCAGCAGAGCCTGGCGTACGTGTTCCCCGGGACGGTGGGGTACTCGGGCGGCCCCGTGCCGGAGCGGGTCGGCGGAAACCACGCGTTCCGGCTGGACGGGGTCCTCAGCGACCCTCGGCAGCGGGCTCGTCTGGACTTCCGGGCGCACGTCATCCCGCGCGAGGGGTCGCCGACCGCGTTCCTGGCGGTGTTCTGCGCGCCCGGCCACTGCGACTGGGACGCGATGGGCCGGATCGTGCGCAGCGTGAGCTTCCGGGGTTGACGTGATGTCGACATGAGGTCGCAGAGTGGCGCGCATGCCGGAGCACATCGAGGCGCGCCGTCGGCGTCGATCTGGACCCGCGGATGGTCGCGGCGGCGACCCGATGATGCGGAATACCCCTAGGGGGTATATGGTTGGTCCCGTCACCGACACCGCCGGAAGGACCTGACCATGAACACCACGCACGACGCCCACGCCCTCCCCGGCGGGCTGCTGGTCTCGCAGGACGGCTACACGCTGGAGCCCGAGACCACCGTCCTGCGGCCGGGGAGCACGGACCTGCGGTTCCGGATCCTCGGGCCGGACGGGGAGCCCGTCACCGCGTTCACGGAGATCCACGACAAGCGGGTCCACCTGATCGTCGCGCGCCGGGAGCTGACCGGGTTCTGGCACCTGCACCCCGAGCACCTGGGGAACGGACTGTGGTCGGCGCGGGTGGACCTGCCGGAGGCCGGGGCGTACCGGATCTTCACCGACGTCTCCCCCGCCGCCCTCGGCCGGACGCTCACCCTCGGCGCGGACCTCGCGGTGGCCGGGAACTACGAGCCGCAACCGGTCCCCGCCCCCGGCACCGTCACCACCGTGGACGGGTACGAGGTGACGCTGACCGGGGAGCCCTCGCACCACGAGGGACGGCACCTGACGTTCACGGTGCGCAAGGACGGGCGGCCCGTCACCGACCTCCAGCCCTACCTGGCCGCCTACGGGCACCTGGTGGTGCTGCGCGCCGGGGACCTCGCGTACGTCCACGTCCACCCGGCCGGGGAGCCGGGCGACGGGGTCACCGCACCGGGGCCGGACGTGGCCTTCCACGTCGCGCTGCCCGGCCCCGGGACGTACCGGTTGTTCCTGGACTTCCGGCACGGCGACGTCGTCCGCACCGCGGCGTTCACCGCCGTGAGCCGCTGACCGCGTCGGCCGCCCGGTCCCGGGGCATTGACAGGGCGGCCGGGGCCCCGGAAAGGTTGGACGTGTGAAGAGGTCTTCAGATGAGCAGGTGATGGAGCTGGACGGGTGCGCGGTCCGCGTGGTGGACGCGCCGCGGGTGGCCTCCGTGCGGGAGCGGATGCCCGCCGAGGGGCAGCTCACCGACACGGCCGAGGTCTTCGGGCTGCTGTCCGACCCGGGCCGGCTCCGGCTGCTGATGGCGCTGCTCGACGGCGAGCTGTGCGTCTGCGACCTGGCGGCGGTGAGCGGGATGAGCGAGTCCGCCGCCTCGCACGCGCTGCGGCTGCTGCGGGCCCACCGGGTGGTCGCGGTGCGCCGGTCCGGCCGGATGGCGTACTACCGCCTGGAGGACGCGCACGTCCGGATGCTGCTGGACCTGGCGGTCGCCCACATCGGGCACACGACGATCGTCAGGGGGCCGGTGGACCCCGAACGGGGGCTGTGATGGGCGCCGGACACGGCCACGGGCACGCGCACGCCGCCCAGGGGCACGCCGGCGGGCGGCACCGGTGGCGGCTGGCGGTCGCGTTCGTCCTGGTCGGCGCGTTCTTCCTGGTCGAGCTGGCCTACGGGCTCATCTCCGGGTCGCTGGCGCTGCTGTCGGACGCCGGGCACATGGCCGCCGACGTGGTGACGCTGGCCGCCGCGCTCGTCGCCACCAAGATCGCCGTCCGTCCCGACTCGACCGGCCGCCGCACGTACGGGTCGTACCGGGCCGAGGTGTTCGCCTCCGGGTTCGCGGTACTGGTGATGCTCGGCACGTCCGGCTACATCACCATCGAGGCGCTGAGCCGGATCGGCGCGGACGCCGAGGTCTCCTCCGGCCCGATGGTCGTGGTGGGCGCGCTGGGCCTGGCGGTCAACCTGGTCGCCCTGGTGCTGCTGCGGGCGGGCGCGTCCGAGAGCCTCAACGTCAGGGGCGCGTACCTGGAGGTCCTCGGCGACACCGCCGGATCCGTCGGGGTGATCGTGGCCGGTGCCCTGGTGGCCGCGACCGGACGGGCGTTGTTCGACACGCTCGTCGCCCTGGCCATCGCGGTGTTCGTCGTGGTCCGGGCCGTGGCGCTGGGCCGCCAGGTGCTGGCCGTGCTCGGCCAGCACGCCCCCGAGGGCCTGGACGTGGACACCGTGGCCGGGGAGCTGGCCGCCATCGACGGCGTCCAGGACGTCCACGACCTGCACCTGTGGACCCTCACCTCCGGCATGCACGTCGCCACCGCGCACCTGGTCACCGGCGACCACGCCGACAGCCACGCCGTCCTCGACCAGGCCCGCGACCTGCTGCGCGACCGGCACGGGGTGGCGCACGCCACCCTCCAGGTCGAGCCGTCCACCCACGTGGGCTGCGACGAGATCGACTGGTGACCCGCTACGATCGGCCGCCACGGCGGTTCGATGGGGCTTGTGGCGGTTGAGGCGGGTGCGTGGGCCGATGACGGAGCCGGTGGTGATCGACGGTGGCGACCGTTCCTGTGTACGGCTGCTGCTCGAACTGCGCGGCCACGTCGCGGACCTGGCGGCCGGGACGGAGGTCCACCTGATCGCCGCGGATCCGGCCGCCCCGCTCGACCTGGCCGCCTGGTGCCACATGACCGGTCACGAGTACCTGGGCCCGGTCCCCGGCGCCGCCCGCGCGACCTACGCGCTGCGCGTGGGCGGGGCCGCCCGGGAGACCGATCCCGAGCGGCCCTGGCGTCTGGCCTGACGGTCAGGGGCGCTGCCCGGCGCGGTCCACGACCCCGGCCGCGAGCCGCATCGACTCGCTCTCGACGGTGCCCTTCCGGAACGTGCCGCCGTCGGGGAACGTGTGGTCCCGCACGATCGTGGCGCGGTGCCCCCGGTAGGCGTACGTCGCCGGATCCAGGAGGATCTCCTGCTTGACGTACCCCTCGACCACCAGCGAGACGCCGAGCGCGGGACGTCCCCGCCCGTCCCTGGCGGCCCGGTCCAGCACCACCCTGGGGATCTTCGCCATGGCCCGGTAGACGGCCGCCTCCTGGTCGGGCGGCAGGACGCCGTTGTTGTTCAGCAGCGAGGACAGCAGGCCGAACGCGCGGTCGTCACCGGCCTTCGGTGGGGCGTTCCGGCGGGCCCAGGCCAGCAGCGCGTCCGGGTCCCGGGGCAGCCGGGCGACCGTGGCGTAGTCGCTGGGCGGCATGGCGCTCCCGGTCGGCGAGACCACCAGCCTCCCCTTCTCGGCGTACGCCAGGCGGGTCCCGTCCGCCTTCGTCCACAGGCGGTCCACCACCGTGGTCAGCGGCGACGCCGGGGTCCGCACCTCGCCCTTGCGGGGGACCCCCGACCGCCGGTAGCGGGTCTCGACATAGACCCACTGGTCCGGCCGGGGCGCGGTGAACCCGCGGGTGCGCACGGCGTCGGCGGCCTTGACCAGCACGACCTGTGCCCCGGAGAGCTGCTGCACGGCCGGGCGGCCCGGGTCGTCGGTGTTCTGCGCCACCGTGACCCCGGCGGCCACCGCGACCGCCAGCCCGCCGACCGCGACGAGCCGTGCCCGCGTCCGCCGCCTGGGCGGGGCGGGGCGGGAGGCGGTCACCCGGGCGAAGGCAGCGCGACCGGCGGCGTCCTGCGCCGACCCGGCCAGGCCGCCGGGGGGAACGGGATTGGCCGGGGCGAGCATCCGGCGCACTTCCTGGATGTCGTTCATGCCTGGGGGCTCCTCTGCAAGGTCGTACGGGGAACACGTTCGGTGTCGAGTTCGGCGAGGACGGCCGCCAGCCGCTTGCGGGCGCGGTGCAGCCGGACCGAGAAGGTCTTCACCGAGCAGCCGAGGACGACCGCCGCGTCCCTGGCGTCCAGGTCCTCCCAGCCGACCAGCCGCAGCACCTCACGGTCGCGTTCGGGCAGCCGCCGCAGGGCCGCGCCGACCCGGCCGCCCTCCGCCAGCCCGGCCGCCACGTCGGCGACCGGTTCGGTCAGGTCGCGGTCGTCCCGCAGCCGTCCCCACAACCGCGCCCGCCTCCGGCGTCCGCGCGCCTCGTTGGCGAGGGTGTTGCGGGCCACGTGCAGCAGCCACGGGAACGGGCGGTCCGCCGGGACGTCGTCCCGCCGCCGCCAGGCCACCAGGAACGTCTCGGCGGCCACGTCCCGCGCCGTCTCGGGGTCCACCCGCCGGACGGCGTAGGCGAGGACGTCGTCGTAGTACGCGTCCCACAAGGCGGCGAAGTCATGCTCCGCATCGGGCACTGTGCCTCCATCGTTCTGTCCGTCACCCTCAGATGTCCGGCAGAACGGGAACGGCTACAGGTCCCGGGAGGAGGCGGTGACGGCGGCCCGGGACGCCACCGGGGGCGGGGACTGGCGGCGCGGCAGGGTGAACAGGGCGATGAGCGCGCCGACCAGCAGCAGCGCGGCGGCCGTGCGGAGCCCGGCGGCGTACCCGGCGGTGAACGCGTGCGCGGGGTCCGCGCCGTCGGCGGCGGCGGACGCCTCGGTGGTGGTGACGATGACGCCGATGGCCCCGACGCCCAGGATGCCGGACACCTCGCGGGCCAGCCCCAGGATGCCCCCCGCCACCCCGGCCCGCGCCTCGGGCACCGCCGCCAGGACGCTGGACGTCAGCGGCACGCTCAGCGCCGAACCGATCCCGACGGCCGCGATCCCCGGCAGCAGGCTGGGGAAGGTGCTCTCCGGCCCGGCCATGGACAGCTGCAGCATCCCGGCGGCCACCAGCCCGAGCCCGGTGGCGACCGTACGGTGCGCGCCCACGGCCGCGACGATCAGCGGGGTCAGCGGCGCGACCACCACGACCAGCCCGGCCAGCGGCAGGAACACCATCCCCGCCTGCGTACCCGAGTAGTGCAGCACGTTCTGCAACGCCAGCGAGGTGAAGAAGAACACCCCGTTCACACCGAGGCCCCAGATCATCTGGGCCGCCGCTCCCCCGGCCAGCGCCCGGTGCCGCAGCAGCGGCAGGTCGATCATCGGATGGGCGCGCCGCCGCTCGGCCGCCACGAACGCCGCCCCGCCCCCGGCCGCCGCCAGCGCCACGGCCAGCACCACCGGGGAGTCCCAGCCGAGCCGCCCGCCCTCGATCAGCAGGAACGTCCCGGCGGTCAGGGCGGCACCCGAGGTGAGCAGGCCCGGCAGGTCCAGCCCGGCGGCGTCCGGGTCGCGGGTCTCCGGCACCGCCCAGCCCGCCAGCGCCAGGGTGGCCACCCCGATCGGCAGGTTGATGTGGAAGATCCAGCTCCAGTGCAGCCGTTCGCTGAGCCAGCCGCCCAGCACCGGGCCGCTGGCCAGCGCCGCCGCCATGGCGACCATCCACACGGCCGCCCCGAGGTCGCGCTGCCGCTCGTTCTGGCCGACCGTCAGGATCGCCAGCGCGGCGGGCACCACGAAGGCCGCGCCCGTCCCCTGCACGAGCCGCGCCACGATCAGCACCTCGCCGGTGGGCGCCAGCGCGGCCACCAGCGACGCGACGGTGAAGATCGCCATGCCGGTCATGAGCGCCCGCTTGCGGCCGTACACGTCGGCGAGCCGTCCCCCGGCGAGCATCAGCGCCGAGAACGTCAGCACGTACGCGGTGACCACCCACTGGAGGCCGGTCAGCGGCATGCCCAGGTCGTCGCGGATCGCGGGGAGCGCGATGTTCACCACCGTGTTGTCGGCGGTGGTGATGAAGGCGGCCAGCGCCACAGCGAGCAACATCCAGCCCCGGCGCGGTCGCCCCACGATCCCTCCAGCGGTCACCGGCCCCTGGCCGGGACCTGATCCGCCCCAGTCTGGAAAGGCTCAAGCCGCGCGCACAGTGAGTGGACTACCAATCCGTGAGCTGTTTCTGTCACCGAACCACACACAGCCCTGGACGACTTCGTTCCAAGTGAGCATCGAGACCGCCACTAGAGTGACCCTCCACAGGGACGAGGGGAGCGGGATGGGTACGAGACCATCGGGGACGCGGGCGGCCAAGGCGGCGGCCACCCGGGCCCGGATGCTGGCGGCGGCGCGGATCCTGTTCGTCGAGCGCGGGTACGCGGCGTCGTCCATGCAGGCCATCGCCGAGGAGGCCGGGGTGGCGGTGCAGACGCTGTACTTCACCTTCGCCACCAAGCGGGCGATCCTCAAGGAACTGGTGGACGTCGAGGTCGCGGGCGACACCGCGCCGGTGAGCACCCTCGAACGCCCCTGGGTCGCCGAGGCGCTGGCCGCCGAACCCGCCGAGCAGCTCCGGTTGCAGGCGGCCGGGGCGGCGCGGATCCACGAGCGGGTCGGGCCGGTGCTGGAGGTGGTGCGGTCGGCCGCCGCCGTGGATCCCGAGATCGCCGAGCTGTGGCGCACCAACCTCGCGCAGCGGCACACGGTGCTGGCCACGTTCGCGGGCGCGCTGGCCGCCAAGACCCCGCTGCGCGACGGCATCGACGCGGTCAAGGCCGCCGACGTCATGCTGGCGATCCTCGCCCCCGAGGTCTACCGGCTGCTGGTGCACGACCGGGGCTGGACCCCCGAAGCGTGGCGCGACTGGGCCGCCGACGCCCTGATCCACCAGCTCCTCCCGCTTGACTAGAGTGATGCTCTAGTGATTTCCTCGGGCGCATGACACGCGCTGTCCTGGTCGTGGGGGGTTACGGGGCCGTGGGCTCCGCCGTCACCGCCGCCCTGGCCGAGACCCTCGGCGACGCGGTGCTCCCCGCCGGGCGTGACCTCGCCCGCGCGCGACGGCTGGCCGCCGAGGTCGGCGCGGGCCCCGGCGTACAGGTGGATGTCACCGATCTGGGAGCGTTCGAGCGGGTTCTCAACGAGCACGACGTGGGCACCGTGGTGCTGTGCGTGGAGCCGCCCGACACCGGTATCGCCCGAACGTGCCTGCTGCGCGGCGTGCACCTGGTGGACGTGGGGGCCTCCGACCATCTGCTGGCCCCGGTCGAGGCGCTGTCCCGGCAGGCCGCCGACCGTGGCGCGACCGCCGTGCTCAGCGTCGGCGTCGCCCCCGGCCTCACCAACCTGCTGGCCCGCCGGGCGTACGACGCCCTGGGCGGCGCCGACCGCCTGGAGGTGACGGTCCTGCTCGGCGCGGGCGAACGCCACGGAGCCGACGCCGTGCGCTGGACCCTCGCCCACCTGGCCGCCCCCTGGCCGACCGACCCCCGCAAGGTGAGCCTGCCCGGCTTCGGGACCCGGACGGCCCACCCGTTCCCGTTCTCCGACCAGCATGCTTTGCGGCGCACCCTAGGCGTCCCCGAGGCCACCACGCGCTTCTGCCTGGACTCCCGCTCCCTGACGGCGCTCCTGTTCGCCCTGCGCCGCACGGGGATCCTCCACCCCCGCGCCCAACCCCTGCTGACGAACGCCGTCACCCGCATCCACGTCGGCGGCGACCGCTTCGCCCTACGCGCCGACGCCTACCTGGGCGACCGCTCCGCCTCGTACGCCCTCACCGGCCGAGCCCAGAGCCGCACCACCGGCCTCGTCGCCGCCCACGTCACCCGAACACTCCTCGCCGGGCACCTACCCCCCGGCGTCCACCACATCGACACCCTCCCCGCCCTCCACGGACTCCCCACCGAACTCCCCGGCACAACCCTCCACCGCCTCCGCGCCTAGCCCGCCACCAGCTCGCGGTGGTCGTCGAGCAGGGCACCCACCGCGGGCACGTCGCGGTACGCGCCCAGGCGAGCGAGGACCGCCCGGGAACGGCGCGCGGTGCGATCACTGGGGACCTTCGCGGCGAGGGCCAACATGCGTTCGGCCGTGGCGGCGGCCTCCTCCGGTTCGTTGGCGTCCGCGAGCGCGATGGCGAGCCACGACAGGTAGAGCGCGAGTTCGCGCGTGTGCGCACTGTCGTACCGGCTCAGAACGTCGGCGAGCAGCGGAACCGCACGCAGCGGGCGACGCAGCTCCGTGTAGACACGCGCCTCCATGATCTGGAGCTCCCCGGCATCCAGCCAGTACAGATAGCCGGGCTCTTCGTCCCGTCCGGGCTCGTACTCGGCGTACGCGGCGTTCGCCTCCCCCAGCGCCCGCATGGCACCCTGCGCGTCACCGGCACGCGCCTGCGCCCACGCGACCCGGTCCCACGCCAAGGCGCGCGCCCGTGGCGGCGCGTCGGCCGCCACCGCCACCGCCGCCTCGGCCAGCCCGACGGCCTCCCCGGGGTCCCCCCACGTTGGCCACCTGGTACGCCAGCGACCCGGCGAGGTGCGATTCGAGCGTCCGGTCCCCCGCCTGCCGCGCCGCGCTGACCCCCAGCTCATAGGTCTCGGCCGCCTTGCCGTGCAGCCCCGCGTCGCTGGCCACCCACCCGGCGATCTGCGCGAACTCCCCGACGACCGAGAGCAGCCCCCGCCCCACCTCCTCGGAATGGGAGCCCTCCGCGTGCACCCGCACCGCCTCGCCAAGCTCACGGAACACCGGCCCCATGAGGTCCCCGCTGGCGAGCACGTCGTCCGCGAGCCGG
>DATADI010000677.1:0-4679 GCA_036258615.1 Thermomonospora sp.
CGCCGGAGCCTCCCCGGCGCTCGCCGCGCGCCTGGCCGGGATGACCGGGGACGACCGGCGGCGGGAACTGCTCGACCTGGTCCGCTCCCATGTCGCCACGGTCCTGGCGCACGCCTCACCGGAGACGATCGACCCGCACCGGGGGTTCAACGAGAGCGGGTTCGACTCCCTCACGGCGGTCGAGTTGCGCAACCGGCTGAACACGGCGACCGGCCTGCGGCTGCCCGCCACCCTCGTGTTCGACCACCCGACTCCGCTCGCGCTCGCCGAGCACCTGGAGTCGGAGCTGCTGGGCACCGGCGACGCGGGCGCGGTGGCCGTCGCGGCGACGGCGGTGGACGAACCCATCGCGATCGTCGCCATGAGCTGCCGCTTCCCGGGCGGGGTGCGCTCCCCCGAGGACCTGTGGCGGCTGGTCGCCGAGGGCCGCGACGCGATCACCGGGTTCCCCGACGACCGGGGCTGGGACCTCGACACCCTGTACGACCCGGACCCGGAACGCACCGGCACCTCGTACGCGCGTGAGGGCGGGTTCCTGGACGAGGCCGACCACTTCGACCCGGCGTTCTTCGGGATGTCGCCCCGGGAGGCCCTGGCGACCGACCCGCAGCAGCGTCTCCTGCTGGAGGTCGCCTGGGAGACGTTCGAACGCGCCGGGATCACCCCCGCGACGCTGCGCGGCACCCCGACCGGCGTCTTCGCCGGGGTGATGTACAACGACTACGGCTCGCGTCTCCAGCAGACCGCGCCGGACGGTTTCGAGGGCTACCTCGTCACCGGCAGCGCGGGCAGTGTGGCCTCCGGACGCCTCGCCTACACGTTCGGGCTGGAGGGCCCGGCGGTCACGGTGGACACGGCGTGCTCGTCGTCGCTGGTGGCCGTTCACCTGGCGAGCCAGGCGCTCCGCAACGGCGAGTGCACGCTGGCGCTGGCGGGCGGGGTCACCGTGATGGCGACCCCGGCGACGTTCATCGAGTTCAGCAGGCAGCGGGGGTTGTCCCCGGACGGGCGCTGCAAGGCGTTCGCCGGCCAGGCCGACGGCACCGGCTGGGGTGAGGGCGCGGGTCTGCTGCTGCTGGAGCGTTTGTCGGACGCGCAGCGGAACGGGCACCCGATCCTGGCGGTCATCAGGGGCAGCGCCGTCAACCAGGACGGCACCAGCAGCCAGCTGTCGGCCCCCAACGGCCCCTCGCAGCAGCGGGTGATCCGGCAGGCGCTCGCGAACGCGGGTCTCGGGGCCACCGACGTGGACGCCGTGGAGGCCCACGGCACGGGGACCCGGCTGGGCGACCCGATCGAGGCCCAGGCGCTCCTGGCCACGTACGGGCGGGACCGGGATCCGGAGCGACCGCTGATGCTGGGGTCGGTCAAGTCGAACATCGGGCACACGCAGGCCGCCGCCGGGGTGGCCGGGGTGATCAAGATGGTCGAGGCGATCCGGCACGGGGTGCTGCCGAAGAGCCTGCACATCGACGAGCCCTCGCCGTTCGTGGACTGGTCCTCCGGGGCGGTGTCGCTGCTGACCGAGCCGGTGGAGTGGCGTGGGGACGGACGGCCGCGCCGGGCGGGCGTGTCGTCCTTCGGGATCAGCGGGACGAACGCCCACGTCATCATCGAGCAGGCCGAGCCCGTGTCGGAGCCGCCGCGGGACGTGAATGTGCCGGTGGTGCCGTGGGTGGTGTCGGGTCTCGACGACGCGGCGCTGCGTGACCAGGCGGTCCGGCTGGTCTCGGCGCTGGCGGACGACCCGGATCTCGGGGCGGCCGAGGTCGGTTTCACGCTGGCGACGGCGCGGACGGCGTTCGACCGGCGCGCGGTGGTCGTGGGCACCGACCGGGACACCCTGACGGCGGGGCTGGCAGCCCTGGCCCGAGGCGAGTCGGCTCCCCATCTCGTCCAGGGCACTGTGTCCACCGGTGGGCTGGCGTTCCTGTTCACCGGGCAGGGCAGCCAGCGGGCCGGGATGGGACGCGAGCTGTACGAGACGTATCCGGTCTTCGCCTCCGCCTTCGACGAGGTGGTGAGCCGGTTCGAGATTCCGGTGAAGGAGGTGATGTTCTCCGAGGGCGACCCACGCCTGCACCAGACCGAGTTCACGCAGACCGCGCTTTTCGCGCTGGAAGTCGCGCTGTACCGGCTGCTGGAGCACTGGGGCCTCACCCCGGACCATCTCCTGGGGCACTCCATCGGGGAACTCGCCGCCGCGCATGTGGCCGGGATCCTCTCCCTGGGCGACGCCTGCACGTTGGTGGCCGCCCGTGCCCGGCTGATGCAGGCGCTCCCGGCCGGTGGGGCGATGGTCGCCATCCAGGCGACCGAGGGCGAGGTTCGCCCCTATCTGCGCGAGGGCGTGTCGGTCGCGGCGGTCAACGGGCCGACCTCCGTCGTCATCTCCGGTGATGAGGACACCGTCCTGAGCATCGCGGAGAACTTCGACAAGACCCGGCGGCTGAGCGTCAGCCACGCGTTCCACTCGCCCCACATGGACGGCATGCTCACCGCCTTCCAGGAGGTCGCCGAAACCCTCACCTACAACCCGCCGAGCATCCCGCTCGTGTCGAACGTGACCGGCGAGCACATCGAGGAAGCGACAACGCCCGGCTACTGGGTGAAGCACGTCCGCGAGGCCGTCCGCTTCCACCACGGCGTCCAGACCCTCAACGCAGCAGGCGTCACCACGTACGTCGAGATCGGGCCGGACACCACCCTCACCGCGCTCGCGCGGACGGCGCTCGGCGAGCCCGAGGACGCGGCGTTCGCGCCCGTGCTGCGGCGGAACCGTCCGGAGGCGGTCACGCTGCTGACCGCGCTCGGCACCGCCCACGTGCACGGCGCGGAGATCCGGTGGGCCGAGGTCTTCGGCCCGGCGCGGCGTGTGGACCTGCCGACCTACGCGTTCCAGAACCGCCGGTACTGGCTGGAGGCCCCCGTGCGGCCCGGTGACGCCGACGGGCTGGGCCTGGGGAGCGCGGGTCATCCGCTGCTCGGCGCGACCGTCGAACAGGCCGAGGGTGACGGGCTGCTCCTCACCGGGCGGATCTCGCTGCGATCCCACCCCTGGCTGGCCGATCACGCGATCGCCGGATCGGTGCTGTTCCCCGGGACCGGGTTCGTCGATCTGCTCCTGCACGCGGGGACCCTGGTGGGCTGCCCGCGCGTCGAGGAGCTGACCCTGGAGAGCCCGCTGGTGGTCCCGGACGCGGACGCGGTGCGGATCCAGGTCGTCGTGGGTACGGCAGACGAGGACGGCAGGCGAAGCGTCGGAGTCCACGCCCGTACCGAGGACGAGCCGTGGACCCGGTATGCGAGCGGATCGCTGGCCCCGTCGAGTCAGCAGGTGGACTCCCCGGTGGCGTGGCCGCCGTCCGGTGCGACCGCCGTGGACGTGTCGGGCCACTACGAGGACATGGCCGAGTCCGGCTATCGGTACGGCCCGGTGTTCCAGGGGTTGCGGGCGGCGTGGCGGGACGGGGACGTGGTCTACGCCGAGGTCTCCCTGCCGGAGGGGCACGAGCCCACCGGGTTCGGGGTGCACCCGGCGCTGCTGGACGCCGCCCTGCACGCGGTGGGCGTCACCCGGGACCTGCGTGGCGAGTTGCCGTTCGCCTGGAGCGGGGTGTCCCTGCACACGCCGGACGCGACGGAACTGCGGATCCGGCTGTCCCCCACCGGTACGGACACGTTCGCTCTCAGCGCCGCCGACGCCAACGGCACGCCCGTTCTCTCCGTGGCGGGAGTCACACTGCGGGCGGTCGGCGTGGAGCGCCGTAGGGACGCCCTGTACGGGCTCCACTGGACGACCGTCCCACCGTCGGGTGAGGCCCCGCCGGAGTGGACCACGCTGGAGCCCTCCGGGGGCTTGGCCGCGCTCCGGGACGCGGGGTCCGTTCCCGAGGTGGTGTGCGTTACGGCCCCGGCGGGTTCGGACGCCGAGGCGGCCCGGGAGGCGGCCCGGTGGATGCTCGACCTGGCGCGGGAGTGGCTGGGCGACGAGACGTTCGCCGCGTCCCGCCTCGCCGTCATCACGCGGTCGGCGACCGGACCGGGCACGGACCTGGCGGGCGCGGCCGTCTGGGGCCTGGTCCGGTCGGCCCAGGCGGAGAACCCGGGCCGGTTCGTTCTCCTGGACCTGGATGACCAGGCGGTTCCGGCGGAGGCGGTTCCCGCCGCGCTGGCGAGTGGCGAAGCGCAGGTGGCCGTCCGCGAGGGGACCCTGTACGTGCCGCGCCTCGCCCGTCTCACGCCCACCAAGGCGGAGCCGCCGGTCACGCTGAACCCTCAGGGCACGGTCCTCATCACCGGCGCGACCGGCGCGCTCGGCTCCGTCATCGCCCGCCATCTGGTCACCGAGCACGGGGTGAAGCATCTGCTGCTGACCAGCCGCCGAGGCGCAACCGCCGAAGGCGCTACCGAGCTGAAGGCCGACCTGACCGCCCTCGGCGCAGACGTGAGGATCGCGGCCTGCGACGTCGCCGACCGTGCATCCCTGGCCGAGTTGCTCACCAGCATCGAGCGCCCGCTGACCGCTGTGGTGCACGCCGCCGGAGTCCTGGACGACGGAGTACTGACCTCGCTCACTCCCGAGCGCCTGAACACCGTCCTACGACCCAAGATCGACGCAGCCTGGAACCTGCACGAACTCACCGACAACCTCGACGCGTTCGTCCTGTTCTCCTCCC
>DATADI010000678.1:0-7103 GCA_036258615.1 Thermomonospora sp.
GGACCGGGCCGCGCCGGCGCGGCCGTTCAGTCTCCACACCGCGGACCTCGACACCGCGCGCGAGCAGGTCAGCAGGGCGTTCGCGCGGCACGAGCTGCATCTCGCGGACGGCCGGGACCTGGATCTCCGGCTCGACCTCGCCCCGTCGCCGCGGCTGACCATCGGCCGCATGGCCTACGGCACCGAGGCGACCGCCTACGGGCCGCCGATGGGGCTCTGCTACCACGTCAACCTCCCGGTGACCGGCGAGAGCACCGTCGAGCAGAACGGGGTGCGCCGGACCATCGCCAAGGGCCGGGCGGGCGTGGCGTTCGCACCCCACGCCCCGTTCATGGTCCACCTGAGCGCCGACTCCTGGCAGTACCACGTCAAGCTGCCCAAGGACCTGCTGGAGGCCCACGCCGCCAGGCTGACCGGGCTGCCGGTCGACGAGGGCGTTGGGTTCGACGTGACCTTCGACCTCACCTCCGGCCCCGGCCAGGCGCTCGTCGCCACCGTGGGCTTCCTGTACACCGAGCTGACCAGGCGGGACGGCATCGCCGGCATCCCGGCGGCCTGTCACGAGCTGGAGTCGGCGCTGATGACCCAGCTGCTCATGACGGTGCCGAGCCGGCTCAGCCCGGTCCTGCACAGCAGGCCCGCGCACACCCGGCGCTCGAGGATCCGCGAGGTCGTGGCCTACGTCGACGCCCATCCCGACCACGAGATCACGACCGCGGACCTGGCGGCGATGGCCGGGATCAGCGCCCGGGCGCTGCAGGCGGGCTTCCGCGAGGTGGTCGGCATGTCCCCCACCGCCTACCTGCGCACCGTACGGCTGGACCGGGTGCACGCGGCGCTGGTCTCCGGACGGCCCGCGCACGTCACCGAGGTCGCCGCCCGGTGGGGCTTCTTCCACCCGGGCCGGTTCGCGCACCACTACCGCGAGCGGTTCGGCCTCCTCCCCTCGGAGACCGCGCGCCGGGTCCACCCCTGAACCGGGGTCCGGTGCGGCACCCGGCCCGGCCCGGGTGACCCTCGAGAGCTATTCTATATAATATTTTCATTGTCGACCCGGTAGGTGATGGTGACCGCATGGCAGCAGTGAGCCCCGAGGACTTCGGGCCGATCCTGGACCTGGTGCGCGACTTCGTCCGGACGAAGGCCGTACCGCGCGAGCAGGAGATCATGGAGACCGACGCCATACCCGACGACCTGCGCCGCCAGGTCGCCGAGCTGGGACTGTTCGGCTACGCCCTCCCGCAGGAGTGGGGCGGACTCGGGCTCGACCTGACCCAGGACGTGGAGCTGGCCATGGAGTTCGGCTACACGTCGCTGGCGCTGCGGTCGATGTTCGGCACCAACAACGGCATCGCGGGCCAGGTGCTGGTGCACTTCGGCACCGACGAGCAGAAGGCCGAGTGGCTGGAGCGCATCGCGTCCGGCGAGGTCGTGGCGTCGTTCGCGCTGACCGAGCCGGGCGCCGGCTCCAACCCGGCGGGCCTGCGGACCAGGGCCGTGCGCGACGGCGGCGACTGGGTGATCGACGGCGAGAAGCGCTTCATCACCAACGCGCCCATAGCCGGTCTGTTCGTGGTGTTCGCCCGCACCCGTCCCGCCGACGAGTCCGGCACCGGCATCGCGGTGTTCCTGGTCCCCGCCGACACCCCCGGCGTCGAGATCGGCGTCAAGGACCGGAAGATGGGCCAGGAGGGCGCCTGGACCGCCGACGTGGTGTTCTCCGGCGTCCGGGTCCCGGCGTCGGCGCTGGTCGGCGGGGACGAGGACACCGGCTACCGCGCCGCCATGACGTCGCTGGCGCGCGGGCGCGTGCACATCGCCGCGCTGGCGGTGGGCGCGGCACAGCGCGCGCTCGACGAGTCGGTCGCCTACGCCGCCTCCGCCACGCAGGGCGGAACCCCCATCGGCGACTTCCAGCTCGTGCAGGCGATGATCGCCGACCAGCAGACGGGGGTGATGGCCGGGCGGGCGCTGGTGCGGGAGACCGCCCGGCGGTACGTCACCGGTGAGGACCGGCGGATCGGGCCCTCGGCCGCCAAGCTCTACTGCACCGAGATGGCCGGGAAGGTCGCCGACCTCGCCGTGCAGATCCACGGCGGGACCGGCTACATGCGCGAGGTGCCCGTCGAGCGGATCTACCGCGACGTGCGGCTGCTGCGGCTGTACGAGGGCACCAGCGAGATCCAGCGGCTCATCATCGGCGGCCGCCTGGTCCGCGGGGCACGACGGTGAGCACCACCGCCCGGCGCGCGCAGGACGCGGCCACGGTGCTGTTCGTCCCCGGTGACCGGCCGGAGCGGTTCGCCAAGGCCGCCGCGGCCGGAGCCGACCTCGTGGTGGTGGACCTGGAGGACGCGGTGGCGCCCGGCCGCAAGGACGAGGCCCGCCGGAACGCGGCCGCGTGGGTCGCCGAAGGCCACGAGTGCGCCGTCCGCGTCAACGCCTCCGGTACCAGGTGGCACGACGCGGACGTGGCCGCGCTGGCGGGACACTCCTGCGCGGTCATGCTGCCGAAGGCCGACGACCCGGCGGCGGTGCGGCGGGTCACGGAACGGCTCGGCGGCTCCCCCGCCCTGATCGCCCTGGTCGAGACGGCCCGGGGCGTGCTGGACGCGCGGGACGTGGCGGCGGCGCCGGGCGTGCGGCGCCTGGCGTTCGGAAGCTTCGACCTGGCCGCGGAGCTGGGCGCCGACCCGGCCGACCGGGAGGCGCTCGCGGCGGCCCGCGCGGCGCTCGTGCTGGCGTCGGCGGCGGGGCTGCCCGTACCCGTCGACGGCGTCACCGGGCAGCTGCACGATGACGACCTCCTGACCGACGATGTCCGGTACGCGCGGCGGCTCGGGTTCACCGGGAAGCTGTGCGTGCATCCGCGGCAGGTCGCCGTGGCCGCCGCCGCCCTGCGTCCCACGGCCGAGGAGGTGCGCTGGGCACGGACGGTCGTGGACGCGGCGGCCCAGGGAGGTGCCGTCGCGGTGGACGGTCAGATGGTCGACAAGCCGGTGCTGGACCGCGCGCACCGCGTTCTCCGGCAGTCACGAGAAGGGATCAGGCAATGAGGCTCAGCGAGGACGAGGCCCAGGTGGTCGCTTTGGTCTCGGAGTTCGTCGACGAGCGGGTCCGCCCGCGGGTGCGTGAGTTCGAGGAGGACGACCTCTACCCGGCCGAGTTCATCGAGGAGATGAAGAAGCTCGGGTTCTTCGGGCTCCTGGCGCCCGCCGAGTACGGGGGCATCGACGTCAGCACGGCCTGTTTCGCCCGGGTCACCGAGGAACTGGCGCGCGGGTGGATGAGCCTGGCGGGCGCGATCGGCGGCCACTCGGTCATCACGTACCTGATCAAGACGTTCGGCACGCCCGGGCAGCGCGAGCGGTACCTGCCGAAGATGGCCGACGGCTCCCTGCGCGCGACGATGGCGCTGACCGAGCCCGGCGGCGGCAGCGACCTGCAGGCCATGCGCACCCACGCCGTGCCCGAGCGGGACGGATGGTCGATCAGCGGGTCCAAGACCTGGATCTCCAACGCCGCGCACTCGGGGCTGATCGGCCTGCTGTGCGTCACCGACCGCGACGCCAGGCCCGCCCACCGCGGCATGAGCGTCCTGCTGGTCGAGCCCGGGGAGGGGCTGACCATCTCCAAGAAGATCCCCAAGCTCGGCTACCGCGGCATCGAGGCATGCGAGCTGGTGTTCGACGGGCGGTGGGTGCCCGCTGACGCCGTCCTCGGCGGCACCCCGCACCAGGGCTGGAACCAGATGATGCGCGGCCTGGAGGTCGGCCGCATCCAGGTCGCCGCACGGGCGCTGGGCGTGGGCCAGGCGGCCCTGGACTCCGCCGTGAAGTACGCGCAGGAGCGGGAGTCGTTCGGCAAGCCGATCTGGAAGCACCAGTCCGTGGGCAACATGCTCGCCGACATGGCCACCAAGATGCGCGCGGCACGCCTGCTCACCCTGGACGCCGCCGAACGCCTCGACGCGGGGGAACGCGCCGACATGGAGGCCGGGATGGCCAAGCTGTTCGCCTCGGAGACCGCCATGCAGGTCGCCCTCGACGCGATCCGCGTACACGGCGGCTACGGCTACTCCAAGGAGTACGACGTCGAACGCTACTTCCGCGACGCACCCCTGATGATCGTCGGCGAGGGCACCAACGAGATCCAGCGCAACGTCATCGCGGCCCAGCTCATCGCCCGCAGCAAGATCTGACGCACCCACCACCCGGAAACGGAGCGACATGCCCAAGCCCCTGCTCAAAGACCGGACCGCCGTCATCACCGGCGGCGCCCAGGGCATCGGCTACGCCATCGCGGAGTTGTTCGTCGCCGAGGGTGCCCGCGTGGTGCTCGGCGACCTCGACGGCGACGCCGCCGACGGGGCCGCCCGGCGGCTCGGCGGGCCCGAGGTCGCCCGCGGCGTCCGCTGCGACGTGACCGCCGCCGCCGACGTGGAAGCCCTGCTGGCCGCCGCGGCGGACGCGTTCGCGCCCGTGCACGTCATGGTCAACAACGCGGGGATCACCCGCGACGCGACCCTGCGCACGATGACCGAGGAGCAGTTCGACCAGGTCATCGACGTGCACCTCAAGGGAACCTGGAACGGCACCCGCACGGCGGCGGCGATCATGCGCGAGCACCGGCGCGGCGCGATCGTCAACCTCTCGTCACTGTCGGGCAAGGTCGGCATGGTCGGGCAGACCAACTACTCGGCGGCCAAGGCGGGCGTCGTCGGCCTCACCAAGGCCGCCGCCAAGGAACTGGCCCACCACGGCGTACGGGTCAACGCGATCCAGCCGGGCCTGATCCGCACGGCGATGACCGAGGCGATGCCGCAGAAGGCGTGGGACCAGAAGATGTCCGAGATCCCGATGGGGCGGGCCGGGGAGGTGGCGGAGGTCGCGTCCGTCGCCCTGTTCCTGGCCTCGGACCTGTCCTCCTACATGACCGGCACCGTGCTCGAGGTGACCGGCGGAAGGTTCATGTGACCGCCATGGAACGCTGGGAGCCGCACACCGTCACCACCGACGAACCGGTGGACCCGGCCCCCGTCGCCGCGCTCGCGGCGCTGTTCGACGACGGCCTCCCCACCCCGGAGCCCGGAGCGGAACTGCCACCGCTGTGGCACTGGGTCGCCCTCCCCCGCTGGCCCGTCTCCTCGGAGGTCGGCGCCGACGGGCACCCGGCGCGCGGGTCGTTCCTTCCGCCGGTCGATCTGCCACGGCGGATGTTCGCAGGTGGGGAGGTCACCTTCCATCGCCCCCTGCGAGTCGGCGAGACCGTCCGCCGGGAGTCCACCGTGGAGTCGGTGACCGAGAAGACCGGGCGGTCCGGACGACTCGTCATCGTCGTCGTCCGCACGCGGCTGTCCGGTAGGGACGGCGCGCTCTGCGTCGAGGAACGGCAGGACCTGATCTACCGAGAGGCCGGTGCGCCCACGGGCACCGCCGCGCCGGTTGAGGACGCCGCGGCGCTGCAGCCGGTGGGCGCCCCGTTCCGCCGCGCGGGCGAGTGGACGTGGGACTTCTCCACCGACCCGACCCTGCTCATGCGCTTCTCGGCCGCCACCGCCAACGCACACCGCATCCACTACGACTGGCCGTACGCCACCCGCGTCGAGGGATACCCCGGACTGGTGGTGCACGGGCCGCTCATGACGCTCGCCCTGGCCGAGGTGCTCCGCCTCGAAGGTGGTTCCGGACGGGTGACCCGGCTGAGCCACCGGAACAAGGCTCCGCTGTTCTGCGGTCAGCCCGCACGCCTGCGCGGCGCGCAGACACCGGAAGGTCTCTCGCTCGACCTGTTCGGGCCCGGCGGTGAGGCGGCCGGGCCGCACACCAGCCTGGCCGTGGAAATCCAGCAGGAGGCACTCCCCCATGCGTGACGCCGTCATCTGCGAGCCCGTGCGCACGCCGATCGGCCGCTTCGGCGGATCCCTGAAGAGCCTGACCGCGGCCGAACTCGGCACGATCGCGCTCACCGGTCTGCTCGAGCGCACCGGCATCGACCCCGCCCTGATCGACGACGTGGTGCTCGGGCACTGCTACCCCAGCGCCGAGGCCCCCGCGATCGGCCGCGTGGTCGCCCTCGACGCCGGACTGCCGATCACCGTGCCCGGCATGCAGGTCGACCGGCGGTGCGGCTCCGGGCTGCAGGCCGTGCTGCAGGCCGCGCTGCAGGTGCAGGCCGGGGTCAGCGAGGTGATCGTGGCCGGTGGCGCGGAGAGCATGAGCAACGTGATCTTCTACGCCACCGACCTGCGCTGGGGCGCCAGGGGCGGCGGCGTCATGCTGCACGACGCGCTCAACCGCGGCCGCGCCACCCCCGGCGGGAAGCGCTACCCGGTGGCCGGGGGCATGCTGGAGACCGCCGAGAACCTCCGGCGGGACTACCGGATCACCCGCGAGGCGCAGGACCGGCTGGCGCTGACCTCGCACCGGCGGGCGGTCGCCGCCCAGCGGTCCGGGGTGTTCGCCGAGGAGATCATCCCGGTGCCCGTCGAGACGAAGAAGGGCCGCGTCGTCGTGGACACCGACGAGCACCCCCGCGCCGACACCTCGCCGGAGTCCCTGGCCGCCCTGCGCCCGGTACTCGGCAGGCAGGACCCGGAGGCGACGGTGACGGCGGGCAACGCCAGCGGCCAGAACGACGCCGCCGCCGTCTGCATCGTCACGCACCCGGACCGCGCCGCCGCGCTGGGCCTGCGCCCGCTGGTGCGGCTGGTGTCCTGGGGCGTCGCCGCGGTGGCCCCCAGGATCATGGGCATCGGGCCGGTGCCCGCCACGGCCGCCGCGCTGGAGAAGGCGGGCCTCAAGCTGTCCGACATCGACCTCATCGAGCTGAACGAGGCGTTCGCGGCGCAGGTGCTGGCCTGCACCAGCGAGTGGAACTTCGGCGAGGCCGACTTCGAGCGGCTCAACGTCCACGGCTCGGGCATCTCGCTCGGGCATCCCGTCGGCGCGACCGGTACCCGCATCCTGGCCACGATGGCGCGGGAGATGCAGCGCCGGGAGGCCCGCTACGGCCTGGAGACCATGTGCATCGGCGGGGGACAGGGCCTGGCTGCGCTGTTCGAACGCGTCTGAACGAGGCCCCCTGGCCCCGCCACTAGCGGG
>DATADI010000679.1:0-7872 GCA_036258615.1 Thermomonospora sp.
GACGGCGCCCGGCTCGCCCCGGGCCGCTGCCGGGCGGCGGCCGACGCGGCGCCGGGGCTCAACCCGACGGCGGCGAACCCGGCGACGGCGGCGGCTCCGGCCAGCAGTTCACGGCGTCTGACCTCGGGCATGGGCGACTCCCTGTCCTCGTCGGCCCGCACGTGGCGGGCCGTCGTGCATGTCGGTCAGGGCGCCCTTTTCCCAGCGAACGTACGAAATGACCGTCCGTGACACAAGATTCATGATCTGCGCGCAACCGAACCGTGATCGGGTTCTGGCTCACCCCGGGCGCTCGCTTGACAGCGGAGGGCGGTGCATAAGGTAATGCGGCAGGAACCGGAGACGGAGGCGAAGCGGTCATGACCACGGGCAGGCGCGCCCTGCGCGACGAGCTGCTGGACGCCTTCACCGAGCTGCTCACGCTGCGCGGCTACCGGGGCGTCCGGATGCAGGACGTGGCCGACGCGGTGGGCGTGAGCCGGCAGACCGTCTACAACGAGTTCGGCGACAAGTGGGGCCTGGCGCAGGCGCTGGTCATCCGGGACAACGAGCAGTACCTCGACGGCATCGACCAGGTGCTCTCCCGGCACGCCGACCTGTACTCGGCGGTGGCCGCGGCGGTCCGGTACACGCTGGAGACCTCGGCCGACGACCCGGTGAAGAAGGCGGTGCTCACCGGCACGGGCGCCGAGGAGCTGCTGCCCCTGCTGACCACGCGGGCCGAGCCGGTGCTGTTCGCCGCGCGGGCCCGGCTGATCCGGCACGTCGCCTCGCTGTGGCCCCGGCTGGACCGGGAGGGCCTCGCCGAGGTGACCGACGCGGCGCTGCGGGTGACGATGAGCCACCTGCTGCTGCCCTCCGAGCCGCCGGAGCGGGTGGGGCGGCTGGTGGCCCGGATGGTGACCCGGTACCTGGGCGAGCCCGACACCCCGGCACCCCGTCAGTAAGCACTTACAGCCACCCGCTACGCTGGTCCCCGCGAGGCTGACCCGTGGGAGGCTGTGGTGGACTTCGACCTGCCGGAGAGCGCGGTCGCGGTGCGCGAGGGCGTGCGCGCGATCGCCGAGAAGTACGACCAGGCGTACTGGGACCGGTGCGACACCGGCAAACGGTGGCCCGAGGAGGTCTGGCGGGAGCTGGTGGCCGGGGGCTGGACCGCGCTGGCGATCCCCGAGGAGTACGGCGGCGGGGGCCAGGGCCTGCTGGAGCTGGCGGTGGCGCTGGAGAGCCTGGCCGCCGGGGGCGCGGGCGGGGCGGCCTCGTTCCTCTACCTGCTGACCCCGGCGTTCGGGGGCCTGACCATCGCCCGGCACGGCACCCCCGGGCAGCGCCGCGAGTTCCTCCCGAAGATCGCCGCCGGGGAGCTGGAGACCTGCTTCGCCATCACCGAGCCCGACGCGGGCAGCAACGCGATGCGGATCACCACCCAGGCCGTCCGGGACGGCGCGGACCTGCTGGTGCGCGGCCAGAAGATCTGGATCTCCGGCGTCGAGCGCGCCGACTTCCTCGTGCTGGTCACGCGGACCGTCCCGGCGGAGGAGGCCAGGCCGCGCACCCACGGGTTCACCGTGCTGCTGGTGGACGTGAAGGAGGCGGTGGCCGCCGGGACGCTGTCGTACCAGCCGATCCCCAAGCTCGGCACCAACACGGTGGCCTCCAGCATGGTGTTCCTCGACGACGTGCGGGTGCCCGCCGACCGGGTGCTGGGCGAGATCGACGAGGGCTTCGCGGTGCTGTGGGACATCCTCAACCCGGAGCGGATCCTCGCCGCCGCCGGTGGGGTCGGGTTCGGGGACCTGGTGCTGCGCGCGGCGGTCGACTACGCGCGGGACCGGGCCCCGTTCGGCACGCCGATCGGCGCGCACCAGGGGGTGGCGTTCCCGCTGGCCCACGTCAAGGCGCGGCTGGAGCTGGCGCGGCTGATGACCTACAAGGCGGCGTGGCTGTGGGACCGGCGGCGGCCGTGCGGCGCGGAGGCGGGCATCGCCAAGCTCACCGCCGCCGACGCGGCCTGGCAGGCGGCCGACCGGGCGTTCCAGGTGCACGGCGGGATGGCGTACTCGCTGGAGTACCCGATCGCGCGGTACTTCCGGGACGCGCGGATCGCCAAGAACATCCCGGTGGCCGAGGAGCTGGTGCTCGCCCACATCGCCCAGCACGAGCTGGGGCTGCCCCGGTCCTACTGAGCCGGGGCCGGGACGGGGTGTTGCCCGGATCACACCCGCGGCCGATCATGGTGGTCGTCGATCCGCCCCCGACGCGAGGAGACCCGCCATGCCCCGGTCGTACGCGAGCGCCGTCATCAACGCCAGCGCCGAGGAGGTGTGGAGGTACCTCCGCGACTTCGGCAACCTGGCCGAGTGGCGGGTGGGCATCGCGACCTGCGCCATCGAGGACGGCGGCCCGCCGGACCGGGTGGGCTGCGTGCGCCGCCTCATCGGGATCGGCGACCTGGTGTTCCGGGAGCGGCTGACCGCGCTGGACGACACGGCCCGGTGCTGCTCGTACGAGATCCTGGAGTCGCCGCTGCCGGTCCGCGACTGCCACGCCCGTATCCGGGTCGCGCCGGTGACCGACACCGGGCAGGCGTTCGTGGAGTGGGAGGCCGAGTTCGCCGCCGACCCCGACGACGAGCACGCCATGACCGCCACCTTCGACAGCGCGGTGCTGGGCTCCGGGCTCGACCGGCTGCGGCGGCGTTTCGGCTGAGCCGGGCGGGTAGGGGTGCGCGCATGCGGTTCGGTTACACCACGCTGTGCGAGCAGACCCCGCCCAAGCAGGTCGTCGCCGACCTGGTGGCCGCGGAGGCGGCGGGCTACGACTTCTCGGTGACCTCCGACCACTACTTCCCGTGGATCGAGGAGCAGGGCCACTCGGCGTACGCGTGGGCGGTGCTGGGGGCCGCCGCCCACGCCACCGAGCGGATCCCGCTGATGACGTTCGTGACGTGCCCGACGATGCGGTACCACCCGGCGGTGGTGGCGCAGAAGGCCGCGACGCTGGGCGTGCTGTCGGACGGGCGGTTCTCGCTGGGCCTCGGCGCCGGGGAGAACCTCAACGAGCACGTGGTCGGGCACGGCTGGCCGTCGGTGGACGTGCGGCACGAGATGCTCGCCGAGGCGGTGGAGATCATCGGCGCGCTGTTCGCCGGGGGCTACGTCAACTACCACGGCGTCCATTTCGACGTGGACTCCGCGAAGCTGTGGGACGTGCCCGACCGGCCGGTGCCGATCGCGGTGGCCGCCGGTGGCCCCCGGGCGGCGACGCTCGCGGGCGAGTTCGCCGACGCGCTGGTCGCCACCGAGCCCGACACGGCGATCCTGGAGGAGTTCGACGCGACCGGCGGCGAGGGCAAGCCCCGCTACGGCCAGCTTCCGGTGGCGTACGACACCGACGCCGAGGCCGCCCGGGAACGCGCGCACCGGCTGTGGCGATGGGGCACCGCGGGCTGGAAGGTGATGGCCGAGCTTCCCGGCCCGGCCCACTTCGCCGCGCACTCCGCGCACGTACGGCCCGAGGACGTCGCCTCGATGGTGCCGTGCGGGCCCGACCTGGAGGCGTACGTGGAGGCGGTACGACCCTACGCCGAGGCCGGGTTCACCCACCTGGCGCTGTGCCAGATCGGCGCGGACCGGCAGAAGGACTTCCTCAGCTGGTCGGAGGCGGAGCTGCTTCCGGCGTTGCGACGCCGTTTCGGGTGAAGTCGGGGGCGCGCTTCTCGCGCAGCGCCGCCACCCCCTCCCGCACGTCCGGCCCGGTGAACCCGAGGAACTCCATCGCCAGCGAGGCGTCGAAGGCGGGCCCGGCCGAACGCAGCCAGTTGTTCAGCGCGTACTTGGTGAACCGGATCGCCTCGGCGGCCCCGTCGGCGAGCCGCCCGGCGATCTCCAGGGCCCGGTCGTGGACCTCCGCGTCGTCCACGCACAGCGCGACCAGCCCGATGCGCTCGGCCTCCTCGCCGGTCAGCGGTTCGCACAACAGCAGGTGGTACTTGGCCTTGGCCATGCCGCACAGCAGCGGCCAGACCAGCGCGGCGTGGTCACCGGCCGCCACGCCGAGCCGGGTGTGCCCGTCGATGATCCTCGCGGTACGGCCCGCCACCGCCACGTCGGCCAGCAGCGCCACCGCCAGCCCGGCCCCCACAGCCGGGCCCTGGATCGCGCTCACGACGGGCTTCGAGCAGTTCACCAGGTTGTAGACGATGTCGCGGGCCTCCCGCATGATCCGGGACCGCACCGCCGGGTCGGCGATCATCTCCTCGATCATCGCCAGGTCGCCGCCCGCCGAGAACGCCGTGCCCTCCCCGCGCACCAGCACCGCGCGGACCCGGTCGTCGGCGTCGGCGTCCCGCCAGATCTCCGCCAGCCCCCGGTGGCCGGTCGCGTCGACCGCGTTGAGCCGGTCCGGGCGGCTGATCGTCACCCGCAGGACCCCCGGGCGCGGCCAGTCGGTCCGCAGCCGCTCGTACGCGCCGTACCGGTCCCGTTCACCCATCCGCGTGCTCCGCCCTGTCCGCGTCGAAGGCCGCGCGCAATCGTCGCACGGCCAGCGCGCGGGCCTCCACCCCGGCGTCGAAGATCTCGGGCAGCAGGAAGAACGAGTGGACCACCCCGTCGTAGCGGCGCGCCTCCACCGGCACGCCCGCCTCCGCCAGCCGCCGCGCGTACGCCTCGCCCTCGTCGCGCAGGATGTCGCAGCCCGCGGTGATCACGGTGGCGGGCGCGACGCCGGACACGTCCGGGGCGCGCAGCGGGGCCAGCCGGGGATCGTACGGGTCGGCATCGCCCCGGTACATGTTCAGGAACGCCGCCATCATCGTGGCGTCCAGCCCCAGCCCCGTCCCGTACGCCGACCAGCTCTCGGTGTCCATGGCCGTGTCGGTGACCGGGTACACCAGCAGCTGGTGCGCCAGCCGGACGCCCTCGTCGCGGGCGCGCAGCGCGGTGACGGCCGCCAGGTTGCCGCCCGCGCTCTCCCCCGCGACGGCCACGGCCGCCGGGTCGGCCCCGTAACGGTCCGGGTCGGTGACGACGTCGTGGGTGACCGCCCAGGCGTCCTCGACGGCCGCCGGGAACGGGTGCTCGGGGGCCAGCCGGTAGCCCACGTTCACCACGGCGCAGCCCACCTCGGCCGCCAGGTGGCGGCACACCTCGTCCACGTGGTCGATGCCGCCGATCACCCAGCCCCCGCCGTGCAGGTACACCAGCGCGGGCAGCGGGCCCCGCGAGCGCGGCTCGGGACGGTAGAGGCGGACGGGGACCGGACCGCCCGGACCGCCGACCGCCAGGTCGCGCACCTCCGGCAGCGGGCGGGGGCTGGCCGGGAGGGGGGCGCGGCGCATGTCCTCCAGCGTGGGCGCGGGGCCGTTCACGTGCGCGAACAGGGTCAGCAGCTCACGGAAGCGCGCGGTCTGCGGATGCGGTGCCATCGGGTCTGGGGACCTCCAGGTCGGGGGGCCTGCGTCCGGCGGCGGCGACCAGCGCCTCGAACAGGCGCGGGTCGTCGCCGTCTTCGGGATGCCACTGAACGCCCAGGCCGAAACTGTGACCCTGCACCTCGACGGCCTCGACCACCTGGTCCTCGGCCCACGCCACCGCCACCAGCCCGCCGCCGAGCCGCCGGACGGCCTGGTGGTGGTAGGTCGGCACGTCGGCGCTCTCACCGAGGATCCGGCCGACGGTGCTCGTGGGACTGATCCGCACGCGGTGCGTGCCGATCCGCCCGGGGCCGGGGCCGTGGGCGTCGTGACCGACCGCCTCGGGCAGGTGCTGAACGAGGGTGCCGCCGCGGGCCACGTTGAGCGCCTGCATGCCCCGGCAGATGGCCAGGAACGGCAGGTCCGCGTCCACGGCGGCGCGTACCAGGGCCAGTTCGAAACGGTCACGCCGGGGCTGCGGGGGGCCGGTCCGCTCGTGCGGCTGCGCCCCGTACAGCGCGGGGTCGATGTCGGGCCCGCCGGTGAGGACGAGGCCGTCCAGCCTCCGCACCAGGGCGGGCACGCCGTCGAGGGAGGCCGCCGGGGGGAGCAGCAGGGCGACGCCGCCCGCCCGCTCGACCGCCCGGACGTAGGAGGCGGGCAGCAGCGCCGCCTCGCGGACCCACACCCCCCAGCGGGCGGCCTCCAGGTACGTGGTCACGCCGATGAGCGGCGGCCCTTCCCGCCGTGCCGCCGTGGTCGCGCCTTCCGTCATGGGTGCACTCCCCCTTCCCGGGCCGGGGTCGCGGATCGTCCCTTTCGCGGGTTTCGCCCGGCTTGCGGGGCGTCAGGTCATCATGGCGCATCCCGCCGGGTTCCGGACGGCCGGATCCCGCCGGGGTGCGGACTCCACCGGGGATGAGGATCCTCCACCGCCCCCTCGGGAGCCCTGCCCCACCCGCCGCCGATGTCACCGACGGTGCCCGCCGAGTCGGCCGCCGCCCGGCGGCCATTACCGGCCGTGACAATTCCAGCGGGCCCGCCGCAGAAATACCGAACGGTACGCGAGGACGATTCGAGGCGCCGGACAAACATCCGGAGATCGACGCTCCCGACCAATTCCGATTTCCTTCCGCGAACCGGTTGAGGACCGGAGCAATCGAGTGCGAGACTTTCACCAAGCCGGACATGCCGCCGGTGCGAGCGCCGGAGGGGGGCGGTCGCACCGGCGGTCCGGACCACCGGAATGGGCCAGGGGGCGTGCTTGGCTTATGTCGTCTGACGCGAGAATCATCAAAGAGAGTTTCGCCCTGATCGAACCCCGGGCGGAAAAGGCGACCGCCTATTTCTACGGCCGGCTGTTCGCCGAGCATCCCCGGCTGCGGGCGTTGTTCCCGCCCGCGATGGACGCCCAGCGCGACCGGCTGCTGCAGGGCCTGGTCCGCGTGGTGTGGAACCTGGACCGGCCGGAGGCGCTCGGCGGGTACCTCCACCGGCTCGGCCGCGACCACCGCCGGCTGGGCCTGCGGCCCGAGCACTACGCGGCGGTCGGCACCGCGCTGATCGCGACGCTGCGCCGGTTCGGCGGCCCGGACTGGACGCCCCGGGTGGAGGCCGCCTGGACGGCGGCCTACTCGGCCGCCGCGGCGGCCATGATCGACGCCGCCGAGGCCGACGCCGCCCGCACCCCGCCGTGGTGGGTCGCCGAGGTGGTGGCGCACGACCGCCGCCGCCACGACGTCGCGGTCCTCACCGTCCGGCCCGACCAGCCGCTGCCGTACACCGCCGGGCAGTACGTGACCGTGCAGACGGCGCGCTGGCCGCGGGTGTGGCGGCCGTACTCGGTGGCCAACGCGCCGCGCCCCGACGGCACCCTGACCCTGCATGTGCGGGCGGTGCCCGCCGGGTGGGTCAGCGGCTCCCTGGTGCGGTACACGGCCGTCGGCGACACCCTGACGCTCGGCCCGGCACAGGGCGGCATGACGCTCGACCCCGTGTCCGGCCGCCCGCTGCTGCTGGTCGCCGGAGGCACCGGCCTGGCCCCGCTCAAGGCGCTGCTGGAGCAGGCCCTGGCCGCCGACCGCGACCGCCGGGTCTGCCTGGTGTGGGGGACGCGCACCGCCGCCGACCTGTACGACCTGCCCGACCTGCGGTCCCTGGAGGCCGCGCACCCCGGGCTGCGGGTCGTCCCGGTGGTCCGCGACGACCCCGGCCACGACGGAGAACGCGGGGACGTCGCCGAGGCGCTGGACCGGCTCGGCGACTGGGCCGGGCACGACGCCTACGTCTGCGGCCCGGCCCCGATGGTCTCGGCGGCGACGGGCGCCCTGCACGACCTGGGGCTACCGCCCGAACAGGTGCACGTGGACGAGACCGACCTGGCGGCCGCCGACCTCGGCCTCACCATGCCAGAGCCCGCCCCGGCCCCCTGACCTCCGCCCAGGGGCGGCCGGAGG
>DATADI010000680.1:0-4015 GCA_036258615.1 Thermomonospora sp.
CCCGGCCGGGCGGGTAGGCGGCGGCGATGAGGGCCAGGGCGGTGGCCATCACCAGCGCCGCGCCCACGCCCTGCACGACGCGGAACGCGACCAGCGTCCCGACGTCCGGGGCGAGCCCGCACGCGGCGGAGGCCACGGTGAACACGGCCACCCCGAGGCCGAACACCGGGCGGCGGCCGATCCGGTCGCTCACCGACCCGGCGGTCAGCAGCAGCGCCGCGAACGCCAGCGAGTAGCCGTTGACGACCCACTGGAGGCCGTCCAGCCCGGCCGACAGGTCGGCGGCGACCTCCGGCAGGGCGACGTTGACGATCGTGATGTCGAGGGTCATCAGCACCGCGGCCAGGGACACCAGCGCCAGCGTCCAGCCGGCCCCCGGGGCGGGTCGAGGGGAGTTCATGCGTACAAAGTACACAGAAGTTAGGTAAACCTAAATAGCGCTCCGGAGAACACGTAGAGGGTCAGCCCCGGGCCAGTGCGTCCACCAGCGCCGTCAGCCCGGACCGGAAGGCCGCCCGATGGTCGAACCCCCGCATCGCGGCCAGGATCCGCGCGGGGTCGGCCGCCGCCCGCTCGGCCGCGACCGTCATCAGCTCCTCGCGCGAGGCGCGCCGCTCGGGCGTCACCGACGGCAGGTACGACAGGTGCCCCAGCACGAACCACCACAACGCCGTGTAGGCGTCGGTCGCGCGGGCGTCGTCCAGCCCCAGCTCGCCGAACCGGTCCAGCGCCCACGGGAAGACCACCCCGGCGCGCGGCGCGAACAGCTCGCCCTCCCGCAGGATCTCCACGACCCACAGGTGCCGGGACAGGTACTCGTCGATCGCGGTGAACATCGCGACCAGCCGTTCGCGGGGCGTGCCCTCCTCCGGCGGCGCGGGGAGCCCGGCCGCCACGTCGTCCAGCAGCGCCAGGACCAGTTCCCGCTTGTCGCGCACGTGCCGGTACAACGCCATCGGCGTCGCGCCCAGCTCGGCGGCCACCCGCCGGATCGTCAGCCCGCCGATGCCCTCGGCCTCGGCCACCCGGCGGCCGGCCGCCACCACGGCCGCGCGGGTCAGGAACCGCCTGCGCCCGCGTCCGCGCGCGGCCGATCCCGTCGTCACGCCCCTCACCCTAGGCCGCGACCGGCGCCGCACGGAAATCCCACATGCCCCTGATGACTGTCAAGCCCCGTTGGGGTGGACAACGGCGACCCGTCCGACTGTACTTGTGTTTCACGTCACAAATCCCGGGGGCCAGGTCTGTAGGGGAACACAAGGATGTCGGCAGTCACACTCGAGTCGGTCAGCAAGGTCTATCCGGGAGGTCATCGCGCCGTAGCCGACCTGTCGTTGCGGATCGCCGACGGGGAGTTCTTCGTGCTGCTCGGGCCGTCCGGCTGCGGCAAGTCCACCACACTGCGGATGGTCGCCGGGCTCGAGGAGATCACCACCGGCGGCCTGTGGCTGGACGACCGGCCCGCCAACGAGCTGTCGCCGCGCGAGCGCAACGTCGCGATGGTGTTCCAGAACGGCGCGCTGTACCCGCACCGCACGGTCCGCGACAACATCCGCTTCCCGCTGGAGATGGCGCGGGCCGACCAGGCCGACGCGTCCCGCCGGGTCGTGGAGATGGCCCGCGCGCTCGGCATCGACCAGACCCTCGACCGGCTGCCCGGCACGCTGTCGGGCGGGCAGCGGCAGCGGGTGGCGATGGGCCGCGCCATCATCCGCGAGCCCGCGGTGTTCCTGATGGACGAGCCGCTGTCCAACCTCGACGCGGCGCTGCGCACCGACCTGCGCGTGGAGATCGGCGGGCTGGTCCGCGGGCTCGGCGTCACCACTCTGTACGTGACCCACGACCAGGTCGAGGCGCTCACCCTCGCCGACCGGATCGCGGTGCTGCGCGACGGGTTCCTGGAGGACGTCGGCACCCCGACCCAGGTGTACGAGAGCCCGGCCACCGCGTTCGTCGCGGCGTTCCTGGGCGCGCCGCAGATCAACCTGCTGGCGGCCGTCCCCGAGGCGGTGCCCGGCGAGGGCGTCGTGCTGCACCTGGGCGCGCAGCGGCTCACCGTCCCGTGGAGCGATCCGCGCGCCGAGCACATCGCGGGCCACCACGCCGAGACGGTCATCCTCGGCATCCGCTCCGACGCTCTGCGACCCACCGGCGACCCGCACCTGGGTCCCGTGCTGTCCGGGCACGTCCGCACGCTGGAGTACCACGGGCACGAGTGGCTCGCGCACATCGACGCCGGCGTCACGGTCGTCGACGCCGCGACCATCGGCCGCCGGGCGCAGCAGCCCGAACCCGCCGCCGCGCGGCCCGCCGCCGGGGTCGCGGGCCGGGCGCTGTCCCTGCTGCGCGGCGGCCCCGGCCGCCGCGAGGCCGCCGAACCCCCGGCCCACGTCGGCACCCACCGCCGCGCCGAGCTGCTCGCGCGCCTGCACTCCCGTGACGGCTACGGGCACGGCACCGGCATCCATCTGGCCGTCGACCTGGACCGGGTGCTGGTCTTCGGCCGCGACGGCCGCCGCGTGGACCCCCTCGACCGCTAGCCCCCGCGGGCGCCCCCTCGTGTAACGGTTGGGTTTCGACCCATTGACAGTGAGCCAGGTCACCGTATTCCCTTCGTGGGAGCGCTCCCACCACCCCACGCCGCGGCCGACCGGCCGGTGCCCGCGGCGGCACGAGCAGACGACCTGAGAGGGGTCCGCAATGGGTTCACCGAGAGGACGGGGCCGGGTCGCCCTGGCGGCGGCGCTGGCCGCCGTGCTGGCCGCCACCGCCTGTGGCGGCGGTGACGACGGCGGGTCGGACGGCACCATCACGCTCACCGTCGACACCTTCGGGGAGTTCGGCTACGACCCGCTGTTCAAGCAGTACGAGGCCGCCCACCCCAACATCAAGATCAAGTCCCGCAAGGTGTCCGACCTGGACACCTACAAGCCCCGCCTGCAGCAGTGGATCGGGACCGGCAGCGGCGCCGGCGACGTGGTCGCCCTGGAGGAGGGCCTGCTGCCCACCTACATGCAGCAGCGGCAGAAGTTCGTGAACCTGCTCGACCACGGGGGCGCCGAA
Organism: Thermomonospora sp.; assembly: GCA_036258615.1. Classification (GTDB taxonomy): domain Bacteria; phylum Actinomycetota; class Actinomycetes; order Streptosporangiales; family Streptosporangiaceae; genus Thermomonospora. The sequence goes on from DATADI010000680.1 coordinate 3,064, forward strand.
CTGGAGCGCAACTTCCTGCCGTGGAAGTGGCAGATGGGCATGAGCCCCGACGGGAAGCAGCTCATGGCGCTGGGCACCGACATCGGCCCGCTCGGCATGTGCTACCGCAAGGACCTGTTCGAGAAGGCCGGGCTGCCCACCGAGCGCGACGAGGTCACCAGGCTCTGGCCCACCTGGGACGCGTTCCTGCAGACCGGGCAGCGTTTCCAGGGCAGGCTGCCCAAGACGAAGTTCGTGGACGGCCCGCAGGCGCTGCTGCGCGTGACCGTGCTCCAGGAGGCCGGCAAGGGCCCCGGGTACAGCTACTTCGACAAGAGCGGCCAGTTCGTGTTCGACAGCAACCCGGCGGTGAAGACGGCCTTCGACACCGTCCTGAAGTTCCAGCAGGCGGGCCTGACCGCCAACATGCAGATCTTCACCCCGCCGTGGCAGACCGCGCTCAAGCGCGACACCTTCGCCACCGTGCCGTGCCCGGCCTGGATGCTCGGGGGCATCGAGGAGTACTCCGGCGACTACGGCAAGGGCAAGTGGGACGTGGCCGGGATCCCCGGCGGCGCCGGGTACTGGGGCGGCTCCTGGCTGGCGGTGCCCAAGCAGAGCGACCACCCCAAGGAGGCCGCCGACCTGGCCAAGTTCCTGACCAGCCCGCAGGGTCAGCTCGGCGCGTTCAAGGACAAGAACACCTTCCCCTCCGCGCCCTCCCTCTACAAGGACCCGGCCATCGCGCAGGCCACGAACCCGTACTTCAACAACGCCCCCGTCGGCCAGATCTTCGGTGACGCCGCCTCGCAGGTGAAGCCCGTGCACCTCGGACCCAAGAACGAGGACGTCCGGCAGAACGTGGAGAACGTCCTGGTGGCGGTCGCGCAGGGCCGCATCGACGCCGGCGACGCCTGGAACCGGGCCCTCGACGAGGCCCGCAAGGCCGCCCGCTAGCCCTCCCCGCCCTCCC
>DATADI010000681.1:0-3508 GCA_036258615.1 Thermomonospora sp.
TCCCGGTGCCCGGCGGCCCGGCCGCCGCCCGCGCCGCCGACCCCGCCGACCTGGACCCGCTGGCCCTGCTGCGCCGCATGCTCGCCTTCGACACCCAGAACTTCGGCGAGGGCGGGGTGACCCGCCCGCACGCCGAGATGCTCAGGGGCGTGTGGGAGTCCGCGGGGGTCGCCGCCGAGATCGTCCCGACGCCCAGGGCCGACAACGTCCACCTGATCGCCCGGGTGCGCGGCGTCACCGCCAACCCGCCGCTGCTGCTGCTCGGGCACTCCGACGTGGTGCCGGTGGAACGTGCCAAGTGGACGGTGGACCCGTTCGCCGGAGTGGTGAAGGACGGCCAGATCTACGGGCGCGGCGCCCTGGACATGAAGGGGGCCAACGCCGCGTTCGTCGCCGCCCTGCTGCGTCACCTCAAGGAGGGGGCGCGGTTCGACCGGGACATCATCGTGCTGACCGACTGCGACGAGGAGGCCGGTCCGTACGGGTCCCGGTGGCTGGCGGCCCGGCACTGGGACAAGGTGGCCGCCGGGATGGTGCTGACCGAGGGCGGCTGGTTCCTGGCCCAGCGGGACCGCACGACGCCCATGCTCATCACCGTGACCAGGCAGGACAAGGTCTACTTCAACCTCGAACTGGTCTCCGAGGGCACCCCCACCCACTCCTCCAAGCCCATGCCCGACTCGGCGGTCGTACGGCTGTCGCGGGCCGTGGAGAGGCTGGGCGGATGGCTGGCGCCCGCCGTGCTCACCCCGGTCACCCGCGCGTACTTCGCCGCGCTGGCCAAGGCCACCCACGACGCGTCCTTCCGCCGGGCCATCGAACTGCTGCTGGCGGCCAGATCCCAGCGCGCCCGCGACCGGGCGGCGGCCGTGGTGGTCGCCCGCAGCTCCTACCCGTGGCTGCACCAGGCCCTGCTGCGCACCACGCACGCGTTCGTCATCGAGGACGCCGGTTACAAGGAGAACGTCATCCCCTCCACCGCCACCGTGCGGATCAACTGCCGGGGAGTCCCCGGCGGCCAGCGCCCGCGCGACTTCCTGGCGCAGGTCCGCGCCCTGCTGGCCGACCGGGACGTCACCGTGAAGCTGGTCGGGGCGGCGGGGGAGACCGAGGAGGACACGCTGCGCAGGCTCGACGAGACCTTCGCGCGCCCTCCCTCCGGCATCGACTCGCCGTTGTTCGACGCCATCCGCCGCGCCGCCGGAGCGACCTACCCCGACGCGGTGTTCACCCCGGCGCTGTTCGAGGCGGGCACCAGCCTCTATCCGTGGACCTCACGCGGTATCCCCGGGTACGGCGTCTACCCGTACGTCATCGACAACGACCAGCTCATCGGGATGCACGGCAACGACGAGCGCATCGGCGTCGAGGCCCTCCGGCAGGGGACGGAGTTCATGTACCGGCTGTTCGACCGGTTCCGCGTCAGGTGACCGCCCGGCCGATGCCCGGGTAGTCCACCACGAGCCCGTCCGGGCCGAACACGATGTCCTCCGTGAACCCCTCCGTGGCGAAGTTGACGACCGACAGCTCCCCCTCCCGGCGGACGAACGTGTAGGTCTGCCGGGAGGGCGTCACCGTCAGCTCGGGCACCGCCACCCACGCCATCAGCAGCTCGACCGGCCCGCCGCCGTCCAGGAGGCCCGACCGCAGCACCGGCATGGTGTTGGTCAGCGGCGACAGCCCCAGGTCGCAGTCGAGCGCGCCGGTGAACGTGGTGGCGTCCCCGCCGGGCGGCGGCATCGTCACGTGCCCGGTGGCCTTGGCGCGCACCGTCCACACGTCGCCCGGCCCGTTCGCCAGCTCCAGCGACCGCCGCCACGGCCCGCTGTCCGGATCGACGCCCTCCACCCGCACCAGCAGCCGCGCCGTCACGTACGCGTCGGCGGTCGTCAGCTCGTACTCCACCCGGTACGGCAGCGGACCGCCGCCCACCGCCCACCCGGCGGCCGACAGCGTCCGGCCCTCGAACTCCACCTCGGCCAGCTCGGCGCCCTGCGGCTTCACCCACACCACGGATGTCGTCATGAAGATCACTATGCCCGTGGGAGACGCGGGCTACCGGATGAGCCCGGGACGGGATGGGCGAGCTGGCCCGAGATGTCGGAGGCCGGGACTAGACTCGCGGCGTGGCAGGCCGGATTCGCAACGAGGACATCGCGCTCGTCCGTGAGAGGTCGCCCATCGCCGACGTGGTGGGGGAGTATCTCCAGCTCAGGAACGCGGGCGGCGGCGATCTCAAGGGGCTGTGCCCGTTCCACGACGAGAAGTCGCCGTCGTTCAACGTGACCCCCTCGCGGGGACTGTACTGGTGCTTCGGCTGCGGTGAGGGCGGCGACGTCATCACCTTCGTCCAGAAGATGGAGCACCTGTCGTTCGCCGAGTCGGTCGAGCGGCTGGCGTCGCGCGCCGGGGTCGAGCTGCGCTACGAGGAGGGCGGCTACAGCCCCCGCCAGGACGGCCAGCGCGCCCGCCTCGTCGAGGCGCACAAGGCCGCCGCGCAGTTCTACGCCGAACGGCTCGCCACCGACGACGAGGCGTCGATCGGGCGGCGGTTCCTGGCCGAGCGGGGCTTCGAGGCCGCGCACGCCGAGCACTTCGGCGTCGGCTACGCCCCCCGCGAGTGGGAGGCGCTGGTCCGCCACCTGCGCGGGCGCGGCTTCAGCGACCGGGAGCTGATCCTCGGCGGGCTGGCCCGCGAGGGGCGGCGCGGCCCGGTCGACCGGTTCCGGGGACGGCTGGTGTGGCCGATCCGCGACATGACCGGCGACGTGATCGGGTTCGGCGCCCGCAAGCTGTACGACAACGACGACGGCCCCAAGTACCTCAACACCCCCGAGTCCCCGCTGTTCAAGAAGAGCACCGTGCTGTACGGCGCCGACCTGGCCAAGAAGGAGATGGCCCGGCGCCGCCAGGCGGTGATCGTCGAGGGCTACACCGACGTGATGGCCTGCCACCTCGCCGGGGTGCCGACCGCGGTGGCCACCTGCGGCACCTCCTTCGGCGAGGACCACGCCAAGCTGCTGCGGCGCCTGCTGATGGACCAGGCCGACGCCCGCGCCGAGATCATCTTCACCTTCGACGGCGACGCCGCCGGGCAGCGCGCCGCGCTGCGCGCCTACGCCCAGGACCAGCGGCTGGTGTCGCAGACCTTCGTGGCCGTCCAGCCCGACGGCCTCGACCCGTGCGACCTGCGGCTCAAGCACGGCGACGCGGCGGTGCGCGACCTGGTCGCCTCCCGCACCCAGCTGTTCGAGTTCGTCATCCGCGCCACCATCGAGCGCTACGACACGAGCACCAACGAGGGCCGCCTCGCCGCGCTCGACGCCGCCGCCCCCGTCGTCGCCGGCATCAAGGACGCCGGGCTCCGCCGCATGTACGCCATCAGCCTGGACCGCTGGCTCGGCATCATGGACGAGGAGTTCGTGCTCCGCCGCGTCCGCGAGCAGAGCGGGCAGCGCCCGGCGGCCGGGCGCGAGCGCGCCGCCACCGGGGGCCGCGCCCGGCCGGA
>DATADI010000682.1:0-5014 GCA_036258615.1 Thermomonospora sp.
CGTCGTGGTGGAGCGTGGCGAGGTGCGTCAGCTCGATCGCGACGACGTCATCGACGAGGCGGACTCGCGCCGCGGGATCCCGTCGGTCAACGCGCGCTGGGGGAACACCGTCGCGATCCTCACCGGCGACTACCTGTTCGCGCGGGCCTCGGACCTGCTGGCCGACCTGGGGCCGCAGGCGGTGCGGATCCAGGCCCGCGCGTTCGCCCGGCTGGTGCGCGGGCAGATCGCCGAGACCTCGGGGCCGGGCGCCGACGCCGACCCGCTCAAGCACTACCTGCAGGTGGTGGCCGACAAGACCGCGTCGCTGATCGCGGTGTCCGGCCAGTTCGGGGCGATGCTGGCGGGGGCGTCCGGGCACGTGGTCGACACGATCACCTCGGCCTGCGAGAAGATCGGCGTGGCGTTCCAGCTTTCGGACGACATCCTCGACATCGCCTCGGAGTCCGAGCAGTCCGGCAAGACCCCGGGCACCGACCTGCGGGAGGGCGTCCGCACGCTGCCCGTCCTGCACGTGCTGGCGACCACGGACGCCGAGAGCGCCCGGCTGCGCGAGCTGCTGGCCGGCGACCTGACCGACGACGCGCTGCACGCCGAGGCGCTGGGGCTGCTGCGCGCCCACCCGGCGATGGACCGGGCGCGCGCCGACCTGCGCCAGTGGGCCGAGGACGCCCGCGCGGAGCTGCTGACGCTGCCGGACGTCCCGGTCCGCGCCGCGTTCACCGGCCTGTGCGACTACGTGGTCTCCCGAACGGGCTGATCCGCGGCGGCGTGCACCGCCTCCAGGGGCGGCAGCGCGGCGCGGACGCCAGGATCTCGGCGGCGCACAGGGTGAACGCCTTGACGACCTGGGCTCCGGGGGCGGCCTCCGCGACCCGTTCGGCGATGTCGGGCACCGCGAGGCCCACGCTGCCCCCCGGCGGGTCGTCGTCGAAGGAGGGGGAGTGGAGCGCGCGGCAGGGCGACACCGTGGCCGCCGCGCGGGGCGCTGAGGCGGGCTAGGCGGTTCGTGGTTTCGGCGTGGGGCGGGGGTCGATCGGGCGTCGGGGGCCGAGGCGGGACTCGATCGCGGCGGCGGCGTCCAGGCACAGGTCCTCGCGGAAACGGGGGCCGATGATCTGGACGCCCTGGGGCAGTCCGTCCGCCTCGCCGGCGGGCACCGCGACCGACGGAAGGCCGAGCAGGTTCACCGCGACGGTCATGCGGAGGGCGGCGGGCCAGCTCGCCGCCCAGTCCGGTGCGAGGTCGTCGCCGACCGGGAAGGCGGGACGGGTGGCGATCGGGGCCAGGACGAGCGGGGTGCGCCGCATCCACGCGTGCCACCGGCGGGCGATCGACGCGCGTTCCATCATCGGGTCGAACGCCGCGTCGCCCGCCGCGCGGCTCCAGTGGGGTTCGAACCCGGCCCAGAACCGTGCGAACTCGCCGGAGGCCACCGTCTCGACCGGGGGTTGCTCCTCGATGACCCGGCCGTAGGAGGACATGATCTGGGTGTAGATCTCCCCGGCGCGGATCAGCGCCGGAGCATGGCCGTCCTCGACGGCGTACCCGGCGTCGGTCAGTGCCGCCGCCGCGCGGTGCAGGGCGTCGGCCACGGCGGGGTCGAGCGGGGCGCCCGCCAGGTCGGTGACGGCCGAGACCCGGATCGGGGCGGGGAGGGGAGGGCCCTCCAGGGGCACGGGGGCGTACCAGGGGTCGCCGCCGGAGTGGCCGCACATGTGGGCGAACGCCAGGCGCAGGTCCCGCACCTCACGGGCGATCGGGCCGTGCACGGCCAGGAGCTGGAACCCGAAGGGGACCGGGCGGGGCGGGTCGCCGGGCCCGCCCTGGGGCACGCGTCCGAGGGACGGCTTGAGCGCGGCCACCCCGCAGCACTGGGCGGGCCAACGCAGGGAACCGGCACCGTCGTTGCCCATCCCGAGCGGCGTGAGACCCGCGGCGACGGCTGCCGCGTCCCCTCCGCTGGATCCGCCCGGCGTGTGCTCGGCCGACCAGGGGTTCCGGGTGGTGCCGCGCAGGGCGTTCGCGGTGTGCCAGCGCATGCCGAACTCCGGCATGTTCGTGCGTCCGAGGGGGATCGCCCCGGCGGCGCGCAGTTCGGCGATGTGCGGGGCGTCCCGTTCCGCGAGGGCGGAGCGCAGGGCGGCGATGCCCAGGGTCGTCGCCGAGCCCGCGACGTCGATGTTCTCCTTGACCGTCATCGGCACGCCGGTCAGCGGCCCTGCCGTGCCGTCGGCCTGGTCGGCGGCGGCGAGCGCCTCTTCGGCGCACACGACCGTCACGGCGCCCAAAGCGGGATTCACCGCCTCCACGCGCCGCAGGTGCGCCTCGACCACCTCGCGGCAGGACACCTTCCGCGTCCTGACCAGCCGGGCGAGCTTCCACGCCGGCAGTTCCCACAGCTCCGCCATCACGTCTCCTTGGTTCGCGGTAGCGGGAACCTACGGCGGCCGGGAAGAAAGGTGCAGTCTTGTCTTTCGCGTCCGGGTCAGCCGCTCGGAGTCGTCAGGCCGTCTCGGTGACGGGTTCGAGCGGGTCGGGGGCGCGGGCGGCGGGGCGGCGGGTGCGGTGGGCGGCGCGCAGGCCGTCCACGGTGAGGATCGCCAGGGCCGCCCAGACCAGCAGGAACCCGACCCACCGGCTCGCGGGCATCGGCTCGTGCTGGACGAGCAGGCCGATCATGAACTGCAGGACGGGCGCCAGGTACTGCAGCATGCCCACGGTGCTCATCGGGATCCGGATGGCCGCCGCGTTGAACAGCATCAGCGGCACCGCCGTGACCACACCCGAGCAGAACAGCAGGATCGCCTGCCCGGCGCCCTCGTGGCCGAACGTCCCGGTGCCCCGGCCCTCCAGCACCAGCAGGAACGCCAGCGCGGGCAGGAACGTCACCGCCGTCTCCACCGCCAGGCTCTCCGCCGACGGCATGTTGGCGAACTTCTTCAGCAGCCCGTACGTCCCGAACGAGCACGCCAGCACCAGCGCGATCCACGGCGGCCGTCCGTAGTCGACGGCGAGCACCACGACCGCGACCGCGCCGAGCCCGATCGCGCCCCACTGCCAGGGCCGCAGCCGCTCCCGGAACACCAGCACGCCGAGCGTCACGCTGATCAGCGGGTTGATGAAGTAGCCGAGGGACGCCTCGATGGTGTGCCCGGTGTTCACCGCGTAGATGTAGGTGCCCCAGTTGGCGCAGATCACCAGCGCGGCCAGCGCCAGCAGCCCCGCCTGCCGCCGGGTCAGCCCCCGCAGCCACCCCCAGTGCCGCCGGACCATGAGGATCGCGGCCACCGCCACCAGCGACCACAGCACCCGGTGGGCGAGGATCTCCACCGCCCCGGCGGGCTTGAGCAACGGCCAGTACAGGGGGAAAAGGCCCCACAGCACGTACGCCGCGACGCCGTACCCCAGACCGCGACGATCGACCATCCGGACACCCTACCAGGACGTAATGACCGAACCTCTGTGACGTTCATGTCACCTCTTCGGATCGGCGACGCCGCCGGTTAGGCTGCAACCATGTTCGGCTTCTTCAAGACCGAGATGGTCGCCCCCGAGGCGGCCCTGCCCGGCCGTGACACCGCGATGCCGGTCCCTCCCCGCCACGAGGTCCTCGGCACGCCGCTCACGCCCCCCTACCCGGAGGGCTCCGAGATCGCCGACTTCGCCCTGGGCTGCTTCTGGGGCGCCGAACGGAAGTTCTGGCAGACCCCCGGCGTCATCACCACCGCGGTGGGCTACCAGGGCGGCTACACGCCCAACCCCACGTACGAGGAGGTCTGCAGCGGCCGAACCGGCCACGCCGAGGCCGTCCGCGTCGTCTACGACCCCGCCCAGGTCTCCTACGAGGACCTCCTGCGCGTCTTCTGGGAGGCCCACGACCCCACCCAGGGCATGCGCCAGGGCAACGACGTCGGCACCCAGTACCGCTCGGCGATCTACACCCACGGCGACCTCCAGGCGAAGGCCGCCGAGACCTCCCGCGCCGCCTACCAGCAGGCCCTCACCGCCGCCGGCCACGGCGAGATCACCACCGAGATCGCCCCCGCCGGCCCCTTCTACTTCGCCGAGCCCTACCACCAGCAGTACCTCTCCGACGCCAAGAACCCCAACGGCTACTGCGGCCTGGGCGGCACGGGAGTGAGCTGTCCGGTGGGCATCGCCCCGGCCGATGGTTGACCCGTCGTACGAGCCTGCTGCTTCGATCTATCCGGGCAAGCGCAATCCCGTTCAGCAGCTTGGCCTGTGGCACATCCTCTCGAGCTGGTTCGAGCCGTCCTTCATGGTGCGCCAGCCCATTGAGGAATTGGCCGAGCGGTTCCGCATCCGGCTTGAAGAGTCATGGGACGACCTGGATAGCGTGAAGATGGCCTACATCGAGGTGCGCGGCGAGACGCGCCGTGAGTCGTACGCCATCGTCCGTCATGTCGGCCGTCCGGTAGAGGGCACCATCATCTGGCTGATCCGCGATGAGCACAGTGCTGAAGCGGAGCCGTTGTTCCTAAGGACGTTCGGCCTCACGGAGCAGGACGTCGTCTGGCGCGCCGGCATCGAGTATGAGCCCGACCAGTGATGAAGGTGGCGGGCGGGGAGTCCTCTACCTGGTCGCCTGCGCCGCTCCTGCCGCGTCTGACGCGGGGACCTTCGTGCGCTTGGCGCAGGGTGCGGGTTGGCGGGTCTGTGTGATCGCTACGCCGCTGGGTCTGCGGTTCGTGGATGCGGACGGCCTGGCGGCGCTGACGGGTGAGCCGGTTCGCAGTGAGTTCCGGATGCCGGGGGAGTCGAACGGGTTGCCTGCGGCGGATGCGGTCGTGGTGGCTCCGGCGACGTTCAACACGATCAACAAGTGGGCCTCGGGGATCACCGACACGTTCGCGGTGGGCCTGTTGTGTGAGTTGATGGGCTTCGGCGTTCCGATCCTGGCGGTCCCGTTGCTGAAAGACGCGCTGGCCCGTCACGTCGCGTTCGGGCGGAATGTGGAGGCGCTGCGCTCGATGGGGGTGCGGGTGATGTT
>DATADI010000683.1:0-12779 GCA_036258615.1 Thermomonospora sp.
GGTCGCTGGCGCACCTGTCGCCGGGCGGCGCCCTGCGGGTCGGCCCGGCCTCGGCGGGCGCCGACCCGGGGCCGCTGTGCTACGGACGGCGGCGCGACGGGCCGCCCACGGTCACCGACGCGCACGCTGTCCTCGGCCGCATCCCGCCCCACCTGCTCGGCGGCCGGATCCCGCTGGACGTGGCCGCCGCCCGCGAGGGCCTGGCCCGGCTCGCCGCCGAGCTGGGCATGGACACCGAGCGGTGCGCCGCCGGGATCCTGGAGATCAGCGCGTGGAACCAGGCCAACGCGATACGGCGGATCACCGTCGGGCGCGGCCTCGACGTCCGCGACCATCCGCTGGTGGCGTTCGGCGGCTCCGGGCCGCTGCTGGCCTGCCGGCTGGTGGACGTGCTGGGGCTGCCCGCCGCGATCGTCCCGGAGAACCCCGGCACCCTGTCGGCGTTCGGGCTGCTGACCGTGGACGTCAGGATCGACCTGGTGCGCACCCGGGTGGCCCGCGACACCGGCCTCGACGTCGGAGTCCTGGCCGGGACGTACGCCGATCTGGAGGGCCGCGCGGCGGAGGCGCTGCGCCGGGAGGGGTTCCCCGACGACCGCCACCGCCGGGTGCGGTCGGCGGACCTGCGGTACTACGGGCAGGCGTTCGAGGTACGGGTGGCCGCGCCGGACGGGCCGGTGGACGACGCCTTCCGCGCCGAGGTGGTCCGCCGGTTCCACGACGCGCACGAGGCCCTGTACGGCTACTGCCACCGCGACGACGAGCGACGCCACCCGGTCGAGTGGGTCAACCTGCGGGTGTCCGGGGTCGGGCCGATCGTCCGGCCCCGTCTGGACAAGCACCCGCCCGGCGACGGCGACCCGTCCCGCGCCCGCACCGGCTCCCGCCCGGTCCGCTTCGAGGACTGGGCCGACACGCCGGTCTACCGGCGCGACCTCCTGGCCCCCGGGGACGTGCTGCGGGGCCCGGCGGTGATCGAGGAGTTCGGCTCGACGGTGCCCCTGCACCCGGGCTTCCAGGCCCGGGTGGACCCCTACGGCAGCCTGGTGGTGACGCGCGCGTGACGACCGACCCGATCGTGCTGGAGATCGTCGAGGGCACCCTGGCCTCGGTGGAACGCGAGGTGGAGACCGCCATCGCGCGTACCGCCAGGTCCCCGATGATCCGGGACGCCCACGACTTCCGCGCCGGGATCCACGACCGGGCGCTGCGCAAGCTGACGGGACGTTCGTACTCCGCCCTGGTGCAGCCCGTCGTGCGGGACTTCCCGATCGAGACGATGCGCCCCGGGGACGTGTTCTTCCACAACGACGTGTACCTGTCGGAGGGCGGCATCGGCCACCTGCCGGACCTGTGCGTCACCGTGCCCGTGTTCCACGAGGGCGAGGTGGTCGCGTTCGTGCAGGCGTTCGGGCACCACGACGACATCGGCGGGTCGGTGCCGGGCTCCATGCCCAGCCACGCCCGCAGCGTCTTCGAGGAGGGCCTGATGGTGCCCCCGATCCGCCTGTGGGACCAGGGGGTGCCCAACGAGGCGGCGCTGCGCATCATGACCCGCAACTCGCGCACCCCCGACTCGCTCGCCGGTGACCTGGACGCCGAGTGCTCCGCCTGCCTGATGGGCGCGCGCCGCCTGGCCGAGCTGTTCGAGCGGTACGGCAGGCAGGCCGTCGAGGAGTGCTTCGACGCCATCATCGACCGGACCACCGAGACGTTCCGCCGTGAGGTCCTCAGCCGCATCCCCGACGGCACGTACGCATGGGAACACTACGCCGAGCACGACGGCGTGGACCCGCCCCGCCTGCACACCCAGCGGATCACCCTCACCAAGACCCCCGACCGGATCGTCATCGACTTCACCGGCACGTCGCCGCAGGCCAAGGGCCCGATCAACCACGCGGGCGACTACGCCGACGGGGTGTTCCTGAAGAAGTGGCTCGCGCCCGTGCTGCGCAACCTCGCCGACACCCCCGAGCGGATGGCCGAACTGGACGTCAACGAGGGCGTGGTGCCGCTGATCGAGATGCGGTTCCCGGAGAAGGGCACGCTGCTCACGCCGATCTTCCCCGCGCCCACCAACGCCCGCACGTTCGTGATCCTGCGGCTGCTGGGGGTGCTGGCGGGCGTGCTGGCCAAGGCCACCGGCGGCCGGATGCCCGCCGACCAGGAGACCATCCGCTACACCGGCGTGTACGGGGAGGACGAGTCCGGGCCGTACCTGATGCGGGAGGTGCTCGGCGGCGGGTCGGGCGGCCGGTACTACGCCGACCGGGAGGACACCATCCACGTCGTCCCCGACTCCCGCAACATCCCGGTGGAGTTCGCCGAGTCGCGCTGGCCGTTCGTCGTGGAACGCCTCGGCCTGGCGGTCGACTCCGGCGGACCCGGCGAGCGGCGCGGCGGCCTGGGCTACGACAAGCACATCCGGATGCTCCGTGACGCGCACTTCATGTCGATCGCCGACCGTTCCCTCCTGGCGTGCTGGGGGGTGAACGGCGGGCGCGCCGGGCGGCCGTTCCGCGTGGAGATCGACGGGCGGGAGCTGCCGGGCCTGGTCGACGACGAGCCGGTGCGCGCCGGGCAGGTCATCCGGATCCGCACCACCGGGGGCGGCGGCTGGGGCGACCCGCTGCGGCGCGACCCGCTCGCCGTGGCCCGCGACGTCCGCGACGGCAAGGTGTCGCCCGGCGGGGCCCGTGACGACTACGGCGTCGTCCTCACCGGGGACGGGCACGTCGACGAGGCCGCCACCGAGGAGCTGCGGCGGCGGACGGCCGAGGCGCGCGGCCCCGCCCCGTTCTTCGACCGCGGCCCCGGCTATCCGCTGCTGTCCGGCGGCCGGGACGCCTCGGAGCTGGACGCCCTTTAACTCCCCTACACATCGCCGGTGCCACGATCGGCGCCATGACGGTGACGGTGCACCGGTACGGCGGGCGTGACGTCTCCCGTACGGAACGGACGTGGGGCGGGCTGCGTTTCGCCATGGCCCGGTGGAAGGTCGGCGGGGAGGCCGAGGGGCTGACCCACCGCTCCGAGCACCAGATCTTCGTGACCCTGGCGGGGGCCGGGGGACGCACCGCCGCCGAGATCGAGGGGGAGCGGCGGTACGAGGGCACCGAGTTCCCCGGGGCGGTGACGTTCATCCCGAGCACCCGCCGCCGCTGGTCGCGCTACGAGGGCGACGGCATCCACTACGCCTCCATCCTCCTGGACCCGGACCTGCTCGGCCCCGTCGAGGGCATCCCCGCCGGGGTGACGTTCACCGGCTTCACCAACCGGCCGGATCCGTTCGTCCACCAGGTCGTGCTGGCGCTGGGGGAGGAGGCCCGCCAGGGCGGGGCGGCGGGCGGCCTGTTCGCCGACAGCGTCGCCGGGACGCTGACGCTGCATCTGCTGCGCCGCTACTCCACCCTGGCTCCCCGCGCGACCCGGAGGCCGCCGCCCCCGCTGTCGGGCGCCGCGCTGCGGCGGGTGCTGGACCACCTGCACGACGACCTCGGTGGCGACCTCCGGGTCGCGACGCTCGCCGACCTGGCGGGGGTGGACCGCTACCGGTTCGCCCGCCGGTTCAAGGCGGCCACCGGCCTGACCCCCCACCGCTACGTCACCGAACGCCGCCTGGAGCGGGCGGCGCGCCTGCTGCGTTCCGACGCGGACCTGCCGATCGCCGACATCGCCCACCGGGTCGGCTTCTCCAGCCAGAGCCACCTGACCACGGCGTTCCGCCGCCGCTACGGAACGACCCCCCACGCCTACCGCCAGACCTTCTAAAGCCTGACCAGGCCCTTGTCCCATACCCTGCCGGGGTACCACGGCATCCGTTCCAGGTCGTCGAAGCCGGGGATGGTGCGCAGGTGGGCGACCATGCGTTCCCGCGTGGCCTGGTCGGGGAGGTCGCCGCGGGCGGCGCGGAGGTTCTGGGTCATGTGGTCGGGGTCGCCGGTGCCGGGCACGACGTTCGTCACGGCCGGGTGGGAGATCACGTACTTGAGGAAGAAGTCCGTCCAGCCGTCGCAGAACTCGCGGGCGAACCCCGGCAGCTCGCGGCCCCGCACGAGGTGGTGCAGCCGGCCCTTCTCCAGCGGCATGTTGACCTGCACCGCGATGCCCCGGTCGGCGGCCAGCGGCAGCAGCGTCCGCTCGGCCTCCCGCATGAAGATCGAGTACCGGATCTGCACGAAGTCCAGCGGCACCGTCCGCATCCAGTGCTCCATCGCCGGGACGTAGGCGGGGAACACGTGGTGGGTGACCCCGGCGTAGCGCATCCGCCCCTCGCGCTTCCACCGCTGGTGCAGGGCGACGTTCATCTCCGCGTTGGCGAGGCTGTGCACCTGGAGGACGTCGATCCGGCGGCGTGACAGGCGGCGCTGCGACTGGGCGAACTGCCGGTCCGCCTGCCCGGTGTGGTTCAGGTACTCCCCGGTGGCCCACGTCTTGTTGGTGAGGAACAGCCTGTCGGTCAGGCCGAGCGCCCGCGCCGCGTCCCCGACGTTCACCTCGGACATGCCGTACAGCGCGGAGGTGTCGACGACCGTGCCGCCGCCCTCCCACAGCCGCCGCAGCACCTCACGCAGCCGCCCGCGCGGGTGCCTCGGCAGGATGTCCCAGGTCATGAAGGTGCCCAGGCCCATCACCGGGATCCGTTCGCCGGTGCGGGGGATCTCCCGCATGGGCACCGTGCCCCGGACGGTCGCGGCGGCGGTTCCCGCGCCCACGGCGGTCGCGACGGCCCCCGCGCCCACCGCGGTGATCACCGAACGCCGCGACGGCCCGTCGTTCCCAGGTGCGTGCATGACTCTCCTCGCGCTGGTCGCGATCGACTGACGGCACCGATGCTGCCGGGCGGTCCCCGGCCCGGTCTTCCACGTCCGGGCGCCGTTGCGGGAACGTGCACCCCGCCGATGCGCGATCATCGGGGAGGCGACGACGGCGCTTCAGGAGGTCCCCGATGTCACCGCTGGTATCCGTGGCCCAGGCCCGCGCGCACGTCCTCGGCAGGCAGGGCCTGGCGGGCGACGGGCTGAAGTCCGTGCTGGAGGCCGTCGACGCCACCGGCGGCGTCTACGGGACCGCGCCGACCTGCTACCTGTCGTGCGCCGCCCGGATCCCCGGGTTCCGGGTCGCCGACCTGGACCGGGAGCTGTACGAGGAACGCAGCGTGGTCCGGCTGCGGGCGATGCGCGGCATGGCCTACATCGAGCCGCTGGCCCTGGTCCCCGCCCTGTTCGCCTGCACCGGCGAGCCGCGCGACAAGACCCTCAGGCGGGTCGCCAGGTACGCGGAGATGACCGAGGAGGAGACCCTCGCCCTCGCCGACCGGATCGAGGAGGCCCTGCACGGCCACCCGCCCATGACCGTCCAGGAGATCCGCGGCGTGCTCGGCGGCGACCTGCCCGGCAACCGCAACGCCCTGCAGATGACGGTGGCGCTGCTCGGCCGGTACGGCCGCATCGTGCGCACCAGGGCGCGCGGGACCTGGCGCAGCGACCTGTACCCGTACGCCCGGTGGGCCGACTGGGTCGGCGCGCCCGTCGAGGACGTGGACCCGGCCGCCGCCCGCACCGAGGTCGCCCGCCGCTACCTGCGCGCGTACGGGCCCGCGACCACCGACGACCTCAAATGGTGGACGGGCTGGACCAAGCGCGACACCCTGCCCGCCCTCCAGTCCCTCGGCGAGGAGGTCACCGTCGTGTCGCTGGAGGGCCGCGACGCCTGGGCGCTCACCGACGACCTGGACGCGCTCACCGCCACCGACCCCGACGCCGGGCGCGGGACCCGGCTGCTGCCCGTGTGGGACCCCTACTTCATGGGCTACGCCAACAACGGCGGCCGTGACCGGCAGGTCCGCCCGGAGGACTACCCGCGCGTCTACGACAAGAGCGGCAACGCCACGTCCACGGTGATCGTGGACGGGATCGCCGCCGGGATCTGGGAGCTGGACGCCGACGCCGGGCTGCTCACGGCGGCGCCGTTCGGCGACGGGCTGCCGTGGGACGAGGTGGCCGCCCAGGCCGACGCCCTCGGCCAGGCCATCGGCACCCCGCTGAAGCTGGAACGCGCCCACGTCCCCGGCCCGCTGTCGGACGGGCCGCGCAACACGTTCCTGTCGCCGATCTCCCTGCGGTCCTGACCGGCTCAGAGCACGTCGCGGCGGCGGTGCGCCAGCACCGGCAGGAAGGCGCGGACCTGCTCGGTGACGTCCAGGTCGATCTCCCCGACCCGCACGGCCGGGAACGGGCCCAGGTCCGCCAGGACGGTGCCCATCGGGTCCACGAGCATGCTGCGCCCCACCCCGCCGGGCGCGCCGACCGGGGGCCGCGTGCGGTCGGGGGCCTTGTCGACCGCCACGACCCACACGGTGTTCTCGATCGCCCTGGCCCGCACGAGGGTGGTCCAGTGCTCCTCCTTGAACACCCCCTGCGCCCAGGCGGCGATCACCACCAGCACCTCGGCGCCCTGCTCCACCAGCGCCCGCGCCAGCTCGGGGAACCGCACGTCGTAGCAGGTGACGAGGCCGACGTTCACCCCGCCCAGCTTCACCACCACCGGATGGTCGCCCGGCGCGACCCGCTCGGACTCCCGGTCGCCGAACGCGTCGAACAGGTGCAGCTTGCGGTACGCCCCCGCCAGCGCGCCCGAGGAGTCCACCGCCACCGCCGTGTTGTAGACCCGCTCCCCGTCGGCGGGCTCGAACACCCCCGCGACCAGCGCCATGCCGTGCTCGCGCGCCGCCCGCCGCAGCTCCTCCACGAACGGCCCGTCCAGCGGCTCGGCCACCTCGGCGAGCCGGTTGCCGAACCGGACCTGCACCGCCTCGGGGAACACCGCCAGGTCGGCGTCGCCCGCGCGCCCCAGCGCCCGCCGCACCTCACGGAGGTTCTCCTCCGGGTCGTCGCCCACCTGGATCTGACACAGCGCCACTCGCATGTCTCCAGCATGACATGACAGCTGTCACGTCCCCGGGCTGACAGGCGCGGGCGGAACCGGTGACAGCGGCGACTACCCGCCCGTGCCCCACGGCACGACCCTTGGAGACATGCGAACGGACCCCATGGACCCAACGGACAAGGTCATCGACGTGGTCGGCCTGCACCAGCGGTACGGCGACTTCGAGGCCGTGCGCGGGCTCACCTTCGCGGTGCGGGAGGGCGAGCTGTTCGCCCTGCTCGGCACGAACGGCGCGGGCAAGACCACGGCGATGGAGACCATCGAGGGCTTCCGCCCGGCCGCCTCCGGGACCGTCCGGGTGCTGGGCCGCGACCCCCACCGCGAGCGCACGGCGGTCCGCCCCGCGACGGGCGTGATGCTGCAGGAGGGCGGGCTGTTCCCCGACCTGACGGTCGCCGAGACCGTGGACCTGTGGCGTGACCTGGTGCCCGATGCCCGACCCCGCGCCGAGGTGCTGGAACGGGTGGCGCTCGCCGACAAGGCGGACGTGCGCGCCCGGCAGCTGTCCGGCGGGCAGAAGCGCCGGCTGGACCTGGCGCTGGCGATCGTCGGGCGGCCCCGGGTGCTGTTCCTGGACGAGCCCACCACCGGCATGGACCCCGAGGCCCGCCGCGCCACCTGGCGGACCGTCCGCGACCTGGTCGCCGACGGGACCACCGTGCTGCTCACCACCCACTACCTGGAGGAGGCCGAACGGCTCGCCGACCGGCTGGCGATCATGCACCGGGGCGCCGTGGAGGTCGCGGGCACCGTGGCCGAGGTGCTGGCCGGGCACGGCGACCGCATCAGCTTCCAGGTCCCGCCGCAGGTCCCGGTCGCCGAGCTGCCCCGCCCGCTCGGCGCCGAGCCGCGGGTGGCCGTCGGCGGCGGCGCCCCGGTCGCGACCTACACCCTCACCGGCCAGGGTGGGCAGGGCGTGCAGGGCGCGCTGCGGCACCTGCTGGACTGGGCCGACGACCGGCGGCTGCACCTGGCCGGGCTCCAGGCCCGCAGCGCGTCCCTGGAGGACGTGTTCCTGCGGGTCGCCGGACATCCCCCCGTGGAGGAGGACCACCGATGAACCTCACCGTCCCCGTGGGGCCGCTGCGCTCCCGGCCGATGCTGCGGCTGGCCCGTCTGGAGGCCACGCTGATGTGGCGCAACCGGACGGCGCTGTTCGGCGTCGTCGGGCTCCCGGCGTTCTTCACCGTGATGCTGCTGGTCGCCAACGGCAACGGCAACACCACCTCCGGCATCGACGCGGTCCTCTACACCGGCACCGGCGACCTGGCGTTCTTCCTGCTGCCCGCGGTGTTCATGAACCTGGTGAACGTCTACACCGCGCGCCGTGAGGAGCTGACCCTCAAGCGGCTGCGCAGCGGCCCCCTGTCGGACGCGGAGGTCCTCGGCGGCAGCGTCCTCGGCGCCGTCCTGCTGTACCTCGCGCAGGCGGCCGTCATCGTGGTCATCATCGCCACCGCGCTCGGCGGCGGCCTGCCCCGCGACCCGGTGCTGATGCTGGTCGCCATGGTGCTGGGCGCGGCGGTGTTCGCGCTGCTGGCCATGGCGCTGTCCGGGGTCACGCGCACCGTCGAGCTGGCACAGCTCACCGTGATGCCGCTGCTGCTGCTCAGCATGCTGGCGTCGGGCTTCATGTTCCCGATGGACGAACTGCCCGACGCCGTGCGGTACGCCGCCGCCGCGGTGCCGCTCACCCCGGTCGTGGAGATCGTCCGCACCGCCTACCTGGGCCGGGACTTCACCGGCACCGGCGACCACGGGAACGTGGGGGTGCTGGAGGCGTGGACCACCTGCGGCCCGGCGCTGCTGACGCTGGTGGCCTGGGTCGCGCTGGGCGTGTGGCTGGCCCGCCGGTACTTCCGGTGGGAGCCCCGGCACGGCTGACCCCCTACGCTGGGCACGTTCGGGAGGTTGTGGCAGTGATCAGCACCGGCACCTCGGCGGAGGTCGCCGAACGCGCCGCGCGCCGGTTCGAGAAGGCGCGCCGGCTCACCGAGGGCACGTTCCTCATGGCGAGCGCGGGCATCTCGATCGGCCTCGGCCTCAGCATCAGCGGGCTGTACGCCGACGGGCACGTCGGGCTGTGGCTCGCGGGTCTGCTGCTGGCCGGGCTCGGGGTCTTCTCGGTGCTGTACTCGCGGCTGGTGCGGGCCGGGATGCAGGGCCGGACCCCCGTCCGGGACCTGGTGCTCAGCGCGCTGCTCGCCGCGGCGCTGGCCCTGGTGGTCATGCTGAACCCGCTGTGGGTGATGCTGGGCCCGTTCTGGGCGTCCGCGGCGGCGCTGTGCCTGCCGGGACGGCGGCGCATCGCGCTGATCTGCGCGGGCACCGGCGCTGTGCTGGCCACCTACACCGTCGTGGCCGCCGGGGACGAGGCCCACTGGTACATGTGGCCGACCATGTTCGCCCTGCTCACCGCGATCTCCGCGCTGGTGGTCGCGGCGAACATGGCGCAGAAGTGGCTGTGGGACCTGATGCTGGAGGCGCACGCCGCCCGCGAGGCCCAGGCCCGGCTGGCGGTCACCGAGGAGCGCCTGCGGTTCGCCCGCGACCTGCACGACCTGCTCGGCCACAACCTGTCCCTGATCGCCGTCAAGAGCGAGCTGGCCATCCGGATGACCGAGGCCGACCCCGGCCGCGCCCGCGCCGAGATGGCCGACGTGCGGCAGGCCGCCCGCGACGCGCTCCGCGAGGTCCGCGCGGCGGTGCGCGGCTACCGGGTGGTCGAGCTGGACGCCGAGCTGGCCAGCGTCCGCGCCGTGCTGGAGGCCGCCGGGGTCCGCTGCGCGCTGCCCGAGCCCCCGGCGGACCTGCCCGCCGAGATCGGCGGCGTGTTCGCGTGGGTGGTCCGGGAGGGCGCCACGAACGTCCTCAAGCACAGCGACGCCCGGCGCTGCGAGATCACGCTGGCCCGCTACGGTGACTCCATGGTGCTGGAGATGACCAACGACGGCGCCCGCCCGGCGACCGCCGACACCGGCACGGGCCTGACGGGGCTGGCCGAGCGGCTGGCCGTGCTGGGCGGCGGCCTCACCGCCGAGCACACCGGGCAGGGCCGCTTCCTGCTGCGCGCCACCGTCCCGCTCCCGCTCCCCGGCGCGCCCGTGGACGAGCCGCTGCGGAGCGTGGCTTGATCCGCGTCCTGCTGGCCGACGACGAGCACCTCATCCGCGGTGCCGTGGCGGCGCTGCTCGGCCTGCAGCCCGACGTGGAGGTGGTCGCGGAGGTCGGGCGGGGCGACGAGGTCCTGGCGGCGGTCCGCGAACACGACCCCGACGTGGCCGTCCTCGACATCGACATGCCCGGCGCCGACGGCCTCACCGTCGCCGAGCGCCTCGCCGAGTCGGGGGCCCGCTGCGCCGTGTGCATCCTCACCAGCCTCGGCCGCCCCGGCTACCTGCGGCGTGCGATGGCCGCCGGGGTCCGCGGGTTCATCCCCAAGGACGCCCCCGCCGAGGACCTGGCCGCCGCCGTCCGCAAGGTCCACTCCGGCGGGCGCTACCTCGACGCCGAACTGGCCGCCACCGCCATGGCCGCCGGCGACAATCCCCTCACCGACCGCGAACGCGAGATCCTGCGGCTGGTCGCCCGTGGCCTGGAGGCCCCCCGCATCGCCGCCGCCCTGAACCTCTCCGAGGGCACCGTCCGCAACTACCTCTCCAGCGCGATGACCAAGCTCGGCGCCCCCAACCGCCTCGTCGCCGTCCGCACCGCCGACGACATGGGCTGGATCTGACCCCCGGCCGCGCCGCCGGGGCGGGTTAGGGTGTGGCCCGTGAGGGAACCGCTGGTCGAACGCATGCAGGGTTTCGGGACCACGATCTTCGCGGAGATGACCGCGCTGGCCGTGCGGACCGGGGCGATCAACCTGGGGCAGGGCTTCCCCGACACCGGGGGGCCGCGGGCCATGCTGGAGCAGGCCGTGGCGGCGGTGCGCGGCGGGGACAACCAGTACCCGCCCGGAACCGGCATCGCGGAACTGCGGGAGGCCGTCGCCGCGCAGCGCGCCGAGCGGTACGGGCTCGCCTACGACCCCGACGGCGAGGTGCTGGTGACCGTCGGGGCCACCGAGGCGATCGCCGCCGCGATCCTGGCGCTGGCCGGGCCCGGGGACGAGGTCGTGGTGTTCGAGCCGTACTACGACTCGTACGCGGCGATGATCGCGCTGGCGGGGGCGGCGCGGCGGCCGGTGACGCTGCGGCCCGAGGGCGGGCGGTTCACCTTCGACCCCGACGAGCTGCGCGCCGCGGTCGGCCCGCGCACCAGGGTGATTCTGGTCAACTCGCCGCACAACCCGGTGGGAACGGTGTTCACCCGCGCCGAGCTGGAGGTGATCGCCGGGGTGTGCCGCGAGCACGACCTGACGGCGGTGACCGACGAGGTCTACGAGTACCTCACGTTCGACGGCGCCGACCACGTGCCGCTGGCCTCGCTGGAGGGCATGCGGGACCGGACGGTCGCGATCTCCTCGGCGGGCAAGACGTTCTCCGTCACCGGATGGAAGGTCGGCTGGGTCACCGCGTCCGCCCGGCACGTCAGGGCGGTGCAGACCGTCAAGCAGTTCCTCACCTACACCAGCTCGGCCCCCTACCAGCGGGCGGTCGCCTACGCGCTGCGCGAGGAGCGCCCCTGGGTGGAGGAGCTGCGCAAGGCGCTGGAGTCCAAGCGTGACCGGCTGGTGGCGGGGCTGGAGGCGGCCGGGTTCACCGCCTACCGCCCGCAGGGCACCTATTTCGTGCAGGCCGACATCCGGCCGCTGGGGTTCGCCGACGGGCACGAGCTGGCCCGTGCGCTGCCGGAGAGGGCCGGGGTGGTGGCCGTGCCGACCCAGGTGTTCTACGACCACGCCGAGGCCGGGGCGCACTTCCTGCGGTTCGCGTTCTGCAAGCAGGACCACGTCATCGACGAGGCCGTCGAACGGCTCGCCGCGCTCCGCTGAGAATCCCGGGCCGCAGGTGTAAGCGGCGGGGCCTTTCCGGGACTTCTTCACGATGACTCCCTCCGACCTGAAGGGGACTTCGTGGATGACCCGAAATCCCGGTTCACCCGTCTGTACGACCAGCACCACCGGCGGGTCCTGGCCTACGCCCTGACGCACGCCGACCAGGCCACCGCCGAGGACATCGCGGGCGAGACGTTCCTCATCGCCTGGCGGCGGCTGGACGACGTGCCCGGCAACGCCCTGCCGTGGCTCCTCGGGGTGGCCCGCAACCTGGTGCGCAGGCAGCACGAGGGCGGGCGGCGGCGACGCGCGCTCGCCGAACGCGTCGCCGCCCTGACCGGCCCCGCCGACCTGGCCGCCTGGGACGTGGCCGAGCACGTGGTGGAACGGGACGCCGCGCTCGCCGCCGTCGCCGCGCTCCCCGAACGCGACCTGGAGGTGCTGGCGCTGGTGACCTGGCACGGCCTGTCCCCGAGGGAGGCCGCCACGGTGCTCGGCTGCACGTCGGCCGCCCTGTTCGTCCGGCTGCACCGGGCCCGCAAGCGCCTCACCCGCGCCCTGGACACCGCACCGGCCCGCGCCGCCCGCCCCCTCCGCAACGTCGCCGGCGAGGCGACCCGATGACCTCTGGAGCGAACGTGGATCCCGAGAAGACCTTCACCGCCCTCCGGCCCCGCGCGCTGGACGACCTGGCCGAGGAGGCCCACCTCCGCCGCCGCGACCACGACCTGGCCCAGGCCATGGCCATGACCCCCGAACGGCGGCGGCCCCGCAGGCGTCCGGTGCTCGTCCTCGCGGGCGTGGCCGCCGGTGCCGTGGTCGCGGCGGGCGGCGTCGTCGTCGGCACCGGCGGCGACCCCGCCGCCCCGGCCCCCGGCGCGTCCCGGCC
>DATADI010000684.1:0-1781 GCA_036258615.1 Thermomonospora sp.
CGCGCATGGCTTGCACGGTACCACAGTCACCGGCCCCGTACCCGGAGGCGCCGGGCCGCCCGACCTCCGGTGCCACCCGAGCCCCCGCCGGAGGCCCCGGGGACGACCCCGACGCCGGCAGGCAGGCGCGACGGGCGCGGCGGCGGGCCGCCGCCGGGGAACGGGTTAGCTTTTCGGCATTGGCGAAACCCTCCCCAGGAGGGTGGCCCGCCGAAGGGTGCCGAAAGCACATCGGCTTCCGATGCCACCCGTCCCCCCTTGTGTCGCAGCCGGCGGGAGTCAGGGCAGGGTCGCCCCGCAGGGGACTCAGTCGGCCGCCCGGGTCATCGGAGTGGCACCGCCTGGACGGGTGCGCAGACGGACGGCCGGGCGGGGGTTGCACACCGGCCCGTGTTGATCGCGGGCCCCGGGCGGCCTATCATGCCCTTGCCACATCCGGTTGCAGCCGGCGGGCTGGGGACAGCCATGAGCGACGTCGGAGCATCTACGTTGGCCCCTGCGGCGGGGGGCGGCACTCCCCCCGGCGTGGTCACCTGCGCGGCCTACGCCGGCGGCCGGCGCGTCGCCGACGTCGCGCTGGACGAGATCCACGAGGTGCTGGGCCGGGAGGACGGGTTCGTCTGGATCGGGCTGTACGAGCCGGACGAGGCCCTGCTGCGGGTCGTCCAGCGCGAGTTCGGCCTGCACGACCTGGCCATCGAGGACGCCCACCGGGCCCACCAGCGCCCGAAGCTGGAGCAGTACCCGGACTCGCTGTTCGTGGTGCTGCGCACCGCCCGGCTCGCCGCGGGCCACGCCGCGGGCCACGCCGAGGGCGAGGCCGCGGTCGACGGGCGCCCCGGCGTCGCGTTCGGGGAGACCCACGTGTTCGTCGGCCGCCACTACGTGGTGACCGTGCGGCACGGCTCGCAGCGCGCGTACACCGCGCTGCGGGCGCGCTGCGAGGCGGCGCCGGCGCTGCTGGCCAAGGGCCCCGGCTTCGTCCTGTACGCGCTGATGGACTTCCTGGTCGACCAGTACTTCCCGGTCGTCGCGGCGCTCGAGGAGGACGTCGCGCGCCTGGAGGAGCAGCTCATCGGCGATACCGACCGGCCGGTCAGCCGCACGACGCTCGCCCGCATCTACCGGCTCAAGCGCGACCTGCTGGCCGTCAAGCGGGCGGTGGCCCCGCTGGTGGAGGTCTGCACCCGGCTGACCCGCTTCGACCTCGCCCTGATCCCCGAGGACACCCGCCCCTACTTCCGCGACGTGTTCGACCACGTGATCCGCGTCAACGAGATGGTGGACAACCTGCGCGAGCTGCTGACCACCGCCTTCGAGGTCAACCTCTCGCTGATCTCGGTCGAGGAGAACCGGGAGATGAAGCGCCTGGCGGAGGTCGCGGTGGAGCAGAACCGGGACACGCGGCGCCTGGCGGCCTGGGCGGCGATCATCGCCGTGCCGACCATGCTCGCCGGCATCTACGGCATGAACTTCCAGCTCATGCCGGAGCTGAGCTGGTGGTTCGGCTACCCGCTCGCGCTCGCGGTGATGGGGGCGGCCTGCTCTGCGCTGTACTGGGGCTTCAAGCGCTCCGGCTGGCTGTAGGGCGCGGCGCGGCGGGCTGCCGGCCGTGCGGGCTGGTGCTGCCGGACGTCGGCCGCGCCCAGCGCGCCCCCGCGGCGCCGCTGACTATCGCGGTGGTCAGCCGCGGCAGCGCGGCGCAGGCCCAGAACGAAGCGCTCGCCCACGAGCTGGCCACGGTCCTGGCCGACCCGGACGGGGCCGCGGCCGCGGCCTAC
>DATADI010000685.1:0-24251 GCA_036258615.1 Thermomonospora sp.
GGTGGTCGGGCTCGCCGAGTGGGCGGAAACACCGACGCAGGTCGGCCAGGACCCGTTCCCAGGCCGGTGCGGGGAGGGGAGGCAGGCAGCGCTGCAGATAGTCGGCGGCCGCGGCGGGCTCGAGAGGGTCGGGTTCGATGACCAACGCCGAGGTCAGCACGGCGCCCGCCCCGGTGACCGCCTCACCGTACTCGTCGGCGCGACTGGTGAGGATGAGTTGGTCGCCGTCGGCGAGGGAACGATTCAGCGCGCGGATCACCGTGGCCCGCGCGGGACCGGGCAGCTCGTCCAGACCGTCCAGCACCGGCAGGATCTGTCCTCGGACGGCCAGCAGCCGCGGCATGTCCTCCCCCAGGGCGGGCGCCCGCAACACCGGATGGCCGCGCGCCAGTTCGGCCGTCATCCACTCCTGCAGGCGGGGAAAGCGGTCGGTGTCCCATCTGGAGATCGACACCAGGACCGGCACCGGTTCGTTCTCCTGGCGGGTGTCCAGCAGGTGCCGCAGCAACTGCACCGCCAACGTCGTCTTTCCCGTGCCGGGGCCGCCCAGGATGACCAGCCGTCGCCGGCGCATCGCGCGGAACGCGGCGGACAGTTCGGCGATGGCGTCGCTGGAGCCCTCCAGGAACGCCCCGGGGGTGAGATTGGCAGGGTGGTCCATCAACCTCGTGCGTGCGGTGATCCGCCACCGGACAGGCATCGGATCCGGATCATCCAGCGAACGCAGCACCGCTTCGGCCTTCCACTGCTCGGCCACCTGTCCGGCCAGCACATCGGCGGCTCGGGCGAGCTCCTCCGCCGCCGGCGGTGCTTGTGGGGCGACGCCTTGACGCCACCAGGCCACCAGCCAGGCCAGTACCGCCGGAACGGCCAGCAACGCGGCGACCACCCCGGCCACCGTCGCCACCTTCTGATCGCCGTCGCGCCATGCGGTCGCCAGCCAGACCAGCAACCCGCCCACCGCGGCCAGCCCGGCCACCAGCCCGGCCGTATATCCCCACCGCCGGCCGTTCCGGCCTGTCCCGCCGGGCATCGTCAGCGGGGCGACGGACTGGCCGAAGCCGAAGAGGCCGGAGACGACGGGTACTCACAAGAGATGTTCCCGACGTCCTTCTTTCCGTACCGCTCGTTGACCACGATATAGGTGCATACGCGACCGTGTTCATCGGTGAAGGATTTCTCGGCAACGCTCTCGGTGCCGCAACCGCTCAGCACGAAGCCGCCGACCGCGAACACGGACGCCGTCACAAGCGCTCTCCTGCTCACCGTTTCCCTCCAATCGGTGATGACGAGGGCGGGTAGTCGCAGTCGATGTTCCTGACATCGATCTCCCGATAGGTGGTTCCCTCTTCACCCTCGTCGACGAGCACGTAGGTGCATGCACGTCCGTGCAGGTCGGTGAACGATTTCTTCACGACGACGTCCACGGCGGTGTTGTAGCCGTCTCCGTACAGCGTCCCGGTACCCGCCAGGAGCGTGACGGCCGTCATCGCCATCCGCAGGGATCGCACCGCCACCGACCTCCCACCATCTGCCGCCCTATAAGCTCCGTCTAGGCGCCGGCCACAGTCATGGATACGGCATCGTCACTGATCAGATATTGCGCCAACGCCTATCCCGCGTTCGCGCTGAGTGTACTCGCCGTGAATCTCTCAGGGCGTGTCCTCCAGGGATATTGACCATGGACCCGCGACCGACATCCGAGGGACCTTGGCCCGAGCCCGGCCAGCGGTGTATCGAGGAACCATGAGTCCGTCGGCGAGCAGGGCGGGCCT
The DNA here is from genome assembly GCA_036258615.1 of Thermomonospora sp. GTDB lineage: Bacteria > Actinomycetota > Actinomycetes > Streptosporangiales > Streptosporangiaceae > Thermomonospora. The sequence continues at coordinate 1,776 of DATADI010000685.1, forward strand.
CGGCGTTCAGTCCGCCCCACTCGACGAGTCGGTCCAGTTCGGTGTCGAGGACGTCGTACGGATGTGGTGAGATCGCGCACGGGCAGGCGGCCGGCCGAGCGCGAAGCGTTTGACCTGGGCCGGAGCGGTTCGGCGGACCAGGCGGAACCACCGTTCTGTCCGGCTGCGCCGGTCTGATCGCCACTCTCCGGTCGGACAGACTCCACGACACTGGCCGGATTTCGGTCAGCCGAGCCTTCCGGTGTGGTGGTGGCTCGGGGCAGTTAGCGGGCCAGCGCAGCAGGCGGAACGCTCGCTCACGATCGCGGCACCCGGCGAGCCGCGACGAGCACGGCCATGGGGAGGGCGCTTCCTGCGATCGCAAGTACCTGGCCGAGGGCGGGATTGGGACAGCCGACGCCGACCCGGGTGCCGGGCACCGACACCCAGCGCAATGGAGCGCCATGACCTGGCCGGTGTTGCCGATGAGCGTCTCCTGCGGGGGCAGATCATGCGGATCGGTCGTACGCTCATCGTGAATTCTCATGGCCGCCGTCAGCGAGGCTTCTTTTCTGGATCCGGTCGCTCCCGTGCGCAACGCACCAGCGCTGCGTGGCGGCTGGGGACACGTTCGGGAGTATCGGCGCGTCTGTCCGGGCGGCGGGTGGCGGGGTTGAATGGCGACCATGATGCGTACAGGAACGTCATCCACCGCCGTTGTCGTCGCTTGCCTGTTCGCCGCTCTCACGTCGTGTTCCTCGGATTCTTCGGCCGGGTCACCGGCGTCCGGCCCCTCACAGACGGCCACGCCGTCGCCCTCGCCGCCCGGGCCGTGCGCCGACGGGACGTGCGAGATCGAGGTCGCCGTGGGGGACGTGGTGACAGTGCCGGAAACGTACGGCCTGGGGCCGATCAAGGTAACGGCGATCACCGGCGGCAAGGTCGAGATGGTCGCGCCGCTGACGGGGTCGGGCTTCAGCGTTTCGGGCTGTTCCGGTGGCGGCGGCGTGTCGTCGGAGAACGGAGGCGGCGTCGGGCTCAGCTGCAGCGAGGGACCCGCCGCGACCATCAACAACGCCATGAGCCTCAAGGTCGTGAAGATCCTCGACGCCGCCGCCATTCTCCGTATCGAACCCGTCGGGTGACGTGTGACTCAGGCTCCGTCCAACCGTGGTTGAGGACGTTCATGTCGGTCAGGCCGTCTGGAATGGAGGCGAATGAACAAGCCGGCCAGCCGGCGACTCGCGGCGGGCAGGGTGCCGTTCGGTCAGGGGTGTTTGTCGGTCGGGATCGTCGAGCCGTCCGGGGTTGTGAGGGTGCGGTTGCCGAGGGGCTGTTTCAGGGTGATGGTCTGCTTCATGGGCAGGCCGGACTCCTGCCACGGGATCGTCACCGGTGGTCCGGCGTAGGCGCACCTCGACGACGACCTTGTCCTTCAGCTCGTCGACCTCGACCTTGCTGACTTCCGAGACGTCATCGCCATCGAAGTGCAGGGTCAGGGTGCCTGTCATCGCCCATGATGGTCGCGGTGTGGATCGTGGCCGAGGCGTCGCCGGATCCACAGCCGCTCACCATGAGGGCCACCATGGCCGCCGCTCCGGCCAGCCGTACGTCTGGTGATCATCGGGAAGGGTACCGCTGGACGTCCCCGGCCGCCCAGGTCCGGGCGTCGCGGCGGCGATCGTCCGCGTCGTCATGAGGTCGTTTCAGGCGCCCGTCAACAGGGCCTTCACGGTGGCGACCGTTTCGGGCGCCGCCTTGTCCGGCGAGCCGCTGTCGAACGGCGGCCGGGGGTCGTATTCGAGGGCGAGCTGGATCGTCTCGGCGGTCGGTTCTCCCCACAGGTCGGCGGCGAGGGTCAGGGCCATGTCGATGCCGGCGGAGACCCCGGCGCACGTGATCATGTCCTGGTCGACGACCACCCGCTCGGTGCTGACGATCGCGCCGTAAGCGGCGAGGACGTCCCGCACCGCCCAGTGGGTGGTCGCCGGGCGCCCGTTCAACAGCCCCGCCTTGGCCAGCAGCGTGGAGCCCGTACAGACCGACACGGTGCGTTCGGCCGTCGGGCAGATGGCGGCCAGCCAGGCGATGAGGGCCTCGTCCTCCAGAGCCCCGCGCCAGCGTGAACTGCCGGGAACGATGACGAGGTCGGGGCTCGGCACCTGGTCGAAGCCGACGTCCGCATGGAGCGTGAGCCCGTTGTCGCAGCGCACCGCGCCTGCCTTCGCGGCGGCGAAACAGGGTCGCACCTGAGGATGAGCGGCCAGCACCTCATAGGGGCCGATGAGGTCAAGGGCGGTCATCTGGTCATAGAGTACGAAGACCACCTTCATCACGAGCATCTCCTCGCCATCGGTAAAGGGTTCCTGGTGAGCGGCGGTGGGGTCAGGGCACGGCGGTGCTGCCGGTGAAGCGGTCGCGGTAGGCGCTGGGTGGGACGCCGATCGCCCTGATGAACGCCCGGCGCATGTTCTCGGAGCTTCCGAAGCCGCACCGCCGGGCGATACCGGCCACTCCGTCGCGGCCGGTCTCCAGCAGGACCCGGGCCGCCTCGACACGGGCCTGTTCCACATACCGTCCTGGGGTCATGCCGACCTGACGGGTGAACAGACGGCTGACGTGACGCTCGCTCACCGACAGCCGCTCGGCCAGCGCCGCCACGGAGTGATCGGCGCCCGGGTCGGCGGCGATCTCGGCGAGCAGCCCGCGCAGTGTCCCGGCGTCCGGCGGGCGGGCCCGCGACCAGTGGCTGAACTGTGACTGCCCGCCCGGTCTCTGCAGGAACACCACCATCCATCGGGCCACCCGGCGGGCCACGTCCGGCCCGTGGTCCTCCTCGATCAGCGCCAGCGCCAGATCCAGCCCCGCGGTGACCCCGGCCGCGGTGCCGACGGTCCCGTCGCGGACGAAGATCGCATCCGGTTCCACGGTCACCGCCGGGTAGGCCGTGGCCAGTTCGGCGCAGAACGCCCAGTGCGTCGTCGCCCGCCGCCCGTCCAGCAGCCCGGCCTCGGCCAGCACGAACGCACCGGTGCACACCGAGACGGTCCGGCGGGCCCGGGCGGACACCTGCCGCACCCGGTCGACCAGCCCACGATCGCCGGCCGCGTCGGCGTAGCCCCAGCCACCCGCCACGAGCAGGGTGTCCAGCCGGCCCGTCACGTCCGCCAGGTCGGTCTCGACACCCAGCCGCACACCGGCGGACGTCACCACGTCCCGGCCGCCGAGCGAGGCGAGCCGCACCAGATACGACCCCGGCACGGCCCGAGCCGCTCCGTCGAACGCCTCCAGCGGGCCCGCCACGTCCAGCAGCTGGACACCGTCGTAGACCACCACCAGCACCTCGGCGCCGTTCATGGAGCAATCCTCAACCGGCCGATGCGAGGTCCGCAATGACAGGCATCCCACCGATACGGACCTCAGGGAGCGGGTCGCGGCACCACCGGGTGAACGCCATCGCCCGCTGAGAGGGCGCACCCGACCACGCCGTGGTTCCGGCCTCCCACCAGGCCGCGTCCGCTGCGGGGGGACGCGGCTCGGTCAGGTCGTGCGCTTCGCTCGGCAGAGGGCGTTGTCGATCAGTTGGGTGGCCGCGTGCTCCTGTTCGAGCCTGCTGTCCGGTGATTCGGCGAGCTGGGTGGACATGGAGAGCACGACTCCGTATCGCCCATCGGAGGTGAAGGCGTTCCTGTCCTTGTAGCCCAGGATGTCACCGCCGTGGCTCCAGAACCGGCCGCCGCAGGACAGCGGGCGGGAGAAGAGCCCGAGCCCGTTGCGGGCGCCCGGCCAGAACCGCAGGAGGTCCCCCTTGACCGGTACGGTCCTTTTCATCCGTGCCAGCAGTGCCGGGCGCAGCAGCCGCCCGCCGAGCAGGGCGCGGAAGAAGGCGCCGACGTCGGCGGTGGTGGAGATGAGGCCGCCCGCCGCGCCCGCGGTGTACGCCTGGCGGTGCTCGGTGACGTTCACCAGCGTGCCGGGGGTGAACCGCTGGTAGCCCTCGGCGTGCGGCCCGGGGACGGTGGGCGAGGCGCCCGGCCAGGTGGTGTGCCTCAGGCCGAGCGGCCTGAGGATCCGCTTCTGCATCTGCGAGTACCACGAGTCGCCGGTGACCCGCTCGATGATCATTCCGAGGAGGATGTAGCCGGTGTTGCCGTACTTCCAGCCCTTTCCGGGTTCGAAGTCGGGCCGGTGGCGCAGTGCCCGGGTCACCATCTCCTCGGGTGGATGGGTGTCGTACCGGTGCCGGTGGAAGTCCTCGGCCGACCGGGACAGCGGCGGTATGTCGTCGTGCAGGCCGCTGGTGTGTTGCAGCAGGTTCCGGACGGTCATCCTGCGGCCGTCGTTGCCGTTTCCCCGCACCACGCCGGGCAGCCACCGCTCCACGGTGTCGTCGACGGCCAGCCGATCCTCACCGACCAGTTGCAGAACCACCGTGGCGGTGAATGCCTTGGTGACGCTGCCGATGCGGGAATAGCCGTCCGGCGGCACCGGGCGACCCGTCCTGATATCGGCGACGCCGCTGGTGATGGCCTTTCCCGGTCCGGTCCGGGGGAACTCCCGCACCTGGACGCCGACGACCCCGAGGTCGCGGATGGCGTCGGCGTCGCGCTGGAGCCCGTTTCCGCGCTCACCCGTTCCGGCCCAGGCGGCGGGCCCCGTGAACAGGGTGGCCGCGACGGCTCCCGCGACCAGGTTCCTGGCTCTCATGATGCATGCCCTTCTGTCGTCGGTGACCTTCGGAAAGCTCAGGGGGTGTCGCGGCGCAGCATGGACCGGGCGGGGAGGAGGATCGCGGCCGAGCCCGTCACGATGACGAAGGCGAGAATCGACGCGCAGGGGATCGGCGGCACCGAGGGCGCCGGCAGGCCCGTCACGGCCACCGCGAACATCACCAGCGTGGGGCCCGCGATCAGGGTGCCGACCGCGATGCCGGTGCCGAGCACGACGACGGCCTCCAGCCGCAGCATCCGCAGGATCTGGCGGCGTGTCGCCCCGACCATCCGCAGCAGCGCGAGTTCCCGGCGCCGGGAGACCGTCGCCAGCGCCAGCGTCGTGACGACGCCGATCGCGGTGAACCCCGCGATGAGCGCCGTCACCAGGTAGCTGACGACCCCTTGGAGCCGCAGGTCGCGCGCGAGGCGGGCGGACGGTTCCGACCGGTCGGCGACGCGGAGGCCGGCGAACCGTTGCGCGACCGCGTCCAGGCCGGATCCGCCCTTCACCAGCACGTGGTCGTCCAGTGCCGACGAGGCGTGCGCCGCGACCAGGTCGCGGGGCAGCAGGGCCTCGCCGAATCCCAGTCCCCGCTCGTAGATCGCCACGACCCGGGCTCGGACGGGTGTGCCGTCACCGAGCCACAGCGGCTGGATCGAGCCGATCCGCGCGCCGCCCGCCCGCTCGGCGCTCAGCGCGACCGTGTCGCCCCGCAGGTCGGCCAGTTCGCCGGCGGTCACGCGCGGGTCCATCGTGGCGTCGGCGCCGTCCGGGGTGATCCCCTGGGCGGGCACCGACAGCAGCTCCGGCTCGCCGAGAACGTTCTGCCGCATGACGACGGTCGTGTGCTTGACCGCGGTCGCCGCCCGCACACCCGGTGCCCGCCGTACCGCGTCCAGAACGGCGGGCGGCACGCCGGGGCCGTCGGAGACCACCACCTGGTCGGCCCTGACGCCCTCGGCGCTCTGCGTCTGCGTCGCGTGGACGACGGTGGCCTGGACGAACAGCTGGGTCGCGGCGAACGCCACGGCCAGGGCGATCGGCGTGACCGCCGCGCCGAGGCGGGCCGAGGCCGCGCGGCTGTTGCGCTCGGCCAGCCGTCCGGCCACCGGGGACAGGACGCGCAGCCGCCCGCCGATCACTCGGGTGCCGATCCCGGCGATGAGCGGACCGAGCAGGGCGGTGGCCGTGATCAGCGCGACCACCTGCCCGGCGATCGAGGCGGCCGCCGCCTCCCCCCGGGTGAACGCCGACAGCACGAGCGCGCCGATCCCGAGCACCAGGAACGACCCGCCGGTGACGAGCCGCCACAGGGGCAGGCGGGGGCGCTCGACCGCGGCCTCGCCGAGGGCCTGGGCCGGGCGGATCCGGGACGTCCGCAGCGTCGCCAGGAACGCCGCGGCGACGGCCACAACGACCGTTCCGGCCAGGCCGACCAGCGGTGGCAGCGGGCCGAGCACGAGGCGCCACCCGGGAGGCATCGCGCCCTGCTCCGCCAGCACGGCATGCGCCCCGGCACCGACGGCCAGCGAGAGCGCCGCCCCCAGCCCGGCCGCGGGGAACGCGACGACGAGCACTTCCCGTACCGCGCGGCCCCGCAGCTGCCAGGGGGTGGCGCCGACCGCGCGCAGCAGTGCGAGTTCCCGTGCCCGCTCGCGGATGGACAGCGCGAGCAGGCCGGTGACGACCACGATCGCCACCATGGCGCCGACCCCGCCCATGGCCCCGGCGAGATCGACGATGTCGGGCCGGGCGGTGGCCATGGAGATGTCCTCGGCGTCGCCGCGCGCCGCGCCGGTCGCCACGACCAGCCCGGGTACGGCCCGCCGCAGCCGGTCCTGGTCGACGTCGCCGAGGACGGCGAGCGCGTCGGCCCGGCCGGGGTGCCCGCTCAGCCGCGCCGCCGTCTCCTCGGTGAAGTAGGCCGCCGGTGGGCCGGTGGCCAGGCCGGTGACCCGGTACGGCCTCGGGAGGCCGGTCGTCTGGAGATGGACGACGCCACCGATCCGTACCCGGGCCGGACCGCCCAGGACCACCTCGCCCGCGGCCCGCGGCGCCCGCCCGCGATGCAGTCCGTAGGGCCCGAGCGCCGCCGACCGCCAGCCGTGTCCGGCCATCGTCCCGCCCTCCGCGGCGGTCACCGGGAAGGACACGTCCGGCACCACGTCACGGACGCCGGGCACGGCGCGCAGACGGTCCGCGAGGGACACCGGGACCCGGACCCGTTCGGCCAGCGGACGGGTCTGGGTCTCCGGATCGGCCCCGAGCGGCTTCATCCGCTGTGCGATGCGCTGCTCGGCCGTGACGACGGCGTCCGCCCCCGCGTACCTCTCCACCCGGGCGTGCGCCCGCAGCGCCGACTCCAGCAGCACCCCGCACGCGCCGATCAGCGCCGCCGCGAAGACCAGGGCGACGAAGACGCCCGCGAACGCGCCGCGCTGCTCGCGCACGGTGCGCCACGCCGCCCTCATCGAACGTCCCAGCGGGCCGTAACGGCCTCGGGGGTGGGGGCGGTGAGCTCCTCCACGATCCGCCCCTCGTGCAGGAACAGCACCGAGTCGGCGTACGAGGCGGCCACCGGGTCGTGGGTGACGAGCACGACCGTCTGCCCGGCCTCGTCCACGGCCGTGCGCAGCAGCGCCAGCACCTGCCGGGCGGTGCGCGGGTCCAGCTCGCCGGTCGGCTCGTCCGCGAAGATCACCTCGGGCCGGGTGATCAGCGCCCGCGCGACGGCCACCCGCTGCCGCTGCCCGCCCGACAACTCCGACGGCCGGTGGTGCAGCCGGTCGGCCAGCCCGACCCGCCGCACCACCTCGGCCAGCCGGCGCCGGTCCGGCCGCACGCCGCCCAGCAGGAGCGGGAGCGCGATGTTCTCCTCAACGTCCATGGACGGGATCAGGTTGAACTCCTGGAAGACGAACCCGATCCGCTCTCGCCGCAAGCGGGTCAGCCGGGTCTCGCCGAGGCGGCCCACGTCGACACCGCCGATGCGCACCGTGCCCGAGGTCGGGCGCGCCAGACCCGCGGCGCACTGCAGGAACGTGCTCTTGCCCGACCCCGACGGGCCCATCACCGCGGTGAAACCGCCGCGCCGGAAGCTCCACGTGACCTCACGCAACGCGTGCACCGAGCCGTAGGTCTTCGTGACCGCGTCCAGGTGCACCGCGTGCGTCATGGCCTCCGCGACCGCAGCCGTCATACTCGCCCCCCTGTTCTTATGGACCGGACGCAAACGTAGGCACGGGGGCGGGACGGCCGCGATGGAGCACAGTCCCGGTGAAAAGGTGTAGCGCGCTACACCCCGCCCGGGGTGCTGCCTCTACCGCCGTCCGGCCGGCGGATCACTACCGTGGAAGACCTATGCGAGCGGCACTGAGGCGCGGCTGGGACGCCACGCGCTACCTCGTCGGCGGCCTGGGCACGGCGCTGCCCGCGCTGCTGCTGGCCGTGCCGTTCGTCTTCCTGGTCGTGCCGCTCTCGCTCCTGTTCGTCGGGCTGCCCTGGTTGCCGGAGGTTCTCCGGCCCCTGCGGGCCCTGGCCAACGCGGAGCGCGGCAGGGCCGGGCACGCCCTCGGCAGGACGATCCCCGAGCCGTACGCGCCGCCGCACGGTTCGGATCTGGCGCGGGCCTGGCGGCTGCTGCGCTCCCCGGCCACCTGGCGCGATCTCGCCTGGATGGTCGCGCACGGCTGCACCGGCCTCGTGGCCGCCACGCTGGCACTGGGGCTGTGGCCGAGCGTGGTCTACACGCTGTCCATGCCGCTGTGGTGGTGGGCGATGCCGGAGGGCACCGTCCAGGTGTTCGTCCCGCTGACGAGCTGGCCGACGGCAATGACCCTGCCGTTCCTCCAGGCCGCCGCCTTCCTCACGGTGCTGGTGTGGGCACTGCCCAGGCTGGCCCGGTTCCAGGTCCGGCTGGCCGAGTGGCTGCTGCGGCCCACCCGCCGCGAACACCTGGCCCGGCGGGTCGAGCGCCTCACCGAGACCCGGGCCGGGGCGCTGGAGGCGCACGCCGCCGAACTGCACCGCATCGAGCGCGACCTGCACGACGGCACGCAGGCGCAGCTGGTGTCGGTCGCGATGCGCCTCGGCCTGGCGGTACGCGGCTTCCACACCACGCCCGAGGAGTCGCTGCGGCTGGTCAAGGAGGCACGCGAAGGCGTGGAGGACACGCTCACCCAGCTACGCGGCGTGATCCGCGGCATCTACCCGCCGATCCTGGCCGACCGCGGGCTGGGCGGGGCGGTCCGCGCCCTGGCCGCCGGACAGCGCGCGGAGACGACGGTGGACCTGCCCGACGACATTCCCCGCTGCCCGGCGGCGGTCGAGGCCGCGGCGTACTTCGCGATCGCCGAGGCCCTCACCAACGCCACCAGGCACAGCGGCGCGTCCCGCGTCGCGGTCGTGCTGCGCCACGACGGCACGACCCTGCGGATCACGGTGCGGGACAACGGGGCGGGCGGCGCCGACCCCGCCAGCGGAAGCGGGCTCGCCGGGATCGGCCGCCGCGTGGCCGCGCTCGACGGCACCACCGAGATCGACAGCCCGATCGGGGACGGCACGACCCTGCGGGTGGAGCTGCCGTGCGCGTCGTGATCGCCGAGGACAACGCCCTGCTCCGCGAGGGCCTGAACCTCCTGCTGACCAGCACCGGGCATGAGGTCGTCGCCGTCGTCTGCCGCGGCCCGGACATCATGCCCGCACTGCGCGAGCACCGCCCCGACATCGCCGTCCTGGACGTCCGCCTGCCGCCGGGCTTTCGCGACGAGGGGCTGCGCGCCGCGCTCGAGGCCCGCCGCGACCTGCCCGGCCTGCCCATCCTCGTGCTCTCGCAGTACGTCGAGGAGACCTACGCCGCCGAGTTGCTGGCCGACGGGGCGACCGGCATCGGATACCTGCTCAAGGACCGCGTCAGCCGCGTGGAGGAGTTCCTCGACGCGCTGGACCGGGTGGCCGCCGGGGGAACGGCGCTGGACCCCGAGGTCATCACCCAGCTCATGACCCGGCGCGACCCCCTCGACGCACTCACCGTGCGGGAGCGCGAGGTGCTCGCGCTGATGGCCCAAGGCCACGACAACACGACGATCGCCACGACCCTGAGGGTGTCCGAACGGGCCATCAGCAAGCACATCACCAACATCTTCCACAAACTCGGGCTGCCCCCCGAGGAGCGCGGACATCGCCGGGTGCTCGCGGTACTCGCCTACCTCAACACCTGATCGAAGGCCACGCGACACATCGGACGACCCGCCACGCGCGTGCGGCAGCGGTCGCGGCATCCGGTGGTCGGCGCACTCAAGGCGACGGACCTGCCAGCTCATGTGAGGGCGGTGACGCCCTCGTACTCGCCCTGGCGTACCTGGCCGGTCACTTCGTACTCGAGGAGCAGCAGGCCGTTCGGCGTCGCCTCGTGGTGGCGCAGGCGGAGGCCGGACGGGGCGCCCGCACCGGCCAGGAGCCGTCGGCCGGTCCGCAGGACGGCGGGGGCGACCACGAGGCGGAGCGTGTCGATCAGTCCCGCCGCCAGCAGTGCGTCGCCGAGGCGGGCGCTGCCGTGGATCTGGAGTTCCCGGCCCGGCCGTGCCCTGAGTCGGGCGACCGTGTGAACCGGGTCGCCCCTGAGGACGGTCGTGGGGTGCCAGGTCCCCTCGGTGAGGGTGTTCGTCACCACGTACTTCGGCAGGGTGTTCATCCGCTCGGCGAACGGGTCGGCCGGGTCGGTGATCCTCGGCCAGTCGCGTGCGAACGCCTCGTAGGTCCGCCGTCCGAGCAGCAGGCCGTCGGCGAGGTCGAGCCAGTCGGAGGCGCGCCGGACGAACGTCCCGTCCAGGTGGGGGACGAGCCAGCCGCCGCGGGTGAATCCGCCGCTGGTGTCCTCGTCCGGCGAGCCGGGCCCCTGGCTGACCCCGTCGAGCGTGACGAACTCGGTGAGGCTGATCTTCATCGGGTGCGCTCCGCGAGTTCGGCCAGCTGGGCGACGACCGTCCCCCAGCCCTCGGCGAAGCCGAGCTTGTCGTGATGAGCGCGGGCGTCGGGGGTGCCGTGCCGCACGACGATCCGGTAGTCCGTGCCGTCCGGGTGATCGTTCAGCGTGATCGTGGCGGTCATCGCGACCGGGTCGGGGTTCGCGGGACGCCAGGTGCTGTCGATCGCGTTGGTGAAGACGATCCGCTCGAGGTCGTCGACGGCGAGGAAGCACGCGTCCAGGTGCGGAACGAACGCGGCCCCGTCGTCGCTCAGGCTGGTCACGAACGCCCCGCCGGGCCGCAGGTCCAGGCGGTCGACCCGGCAGCGGGACGGAGCCGGGATCCACCACCGCTCAAGCCGGGACGGGTCGGTCCAGGCGTTCCACACCGTCGTGCGCGGGGCGCGGATGATCCGCTCCAGGCCGAGGTCGAGATCACGGTCAAGGCTCATCGTCGTTCTCCTCCGGGTCGGTGACGAACTGTTCGAGGCGGTCGGTGCGCTGTTCCCAGATCCGGCGCTGCTCCGCGAGCCAGTCGTCGACCAGGGCGAGCCGCTCGCGGTTGAGCACGCAGGTGCGCACCCGTCCGGACTTGACCGTGCGGATGAGCCCGTTCGACTCGAGCGTCCGCACGTGCTTCATGAACGAGGGGAGGGTCATCGGGAACTCGCGGGCGAGGTCGCCGACGCTCGTGGGCCCCCGGCCGAGGCGCCGGACGACGGCGCGCCGGGTCGGGTCGGCGAGAGCGAGGAACACCCCGTCGAGCTGCGCCGAATACTGTGCCATGCGGCTAAGTATCACAGTCCGAAACAGTTAGCGCAAGGGCTAAGTATCAAGCCGCCCAGGCGATCCCACCCTCATCGAGCCCGGCCCGGGAGTTCGGGCGCATCCGGACCTGGGCGCAGGCCGGATCTCGGTGAGCAGGCGCCGACATCCCGCCCCGGCGTGGCGTTCGGCCGCCCGGGTAGGGAGTGTGACGCGCCGACGTGCCAGGGACGGGGAGGCAAGGCTGTGCCGCGTGCTGAACGGATCACTGATGCGGTGACGTTTCACGGCGAGGGGCCGGTGTGGTCGTCACGCTGGGGAGCGCTGCGCTGGGTCGACATGCTGGCCGGTGACGTCATGTCGCTGGGGGCCGACGGAACGGTCGGCCGCCGGCACGTCGGCGGGATCGCGGCGGCGCTGCGCCCTCGGCGCGCAGGAGGCGCGGTCATCGGTGTCGAGCGGGGCTTCGCGCTGGAGGACGCCGACGGCACGCTGACGCACCTGCCGGAACTGTGGGCCGATCAGGGTGTGCGCATGAACGACGGCGGCTGCGACCCGGACGGCCGTTTCCACTGCGGGTCCATGGCCTACGACAAGACGACCGGTGCGGGCGCCCTCCACCGGCTCGACCCCGATGGGTCCACGGCGTTGGTGCTGGAGGGCGTGACCATCTCGAACGGACTGGAGTGGAGCCCGGACGGCACCCTGGCGTACTACGTCGACACCGCCACCCAGCAGGTCGCCGTGTTCGACTACGACAGGGCCTCGGGCCTGACGGGGCGGCGGACGTTCGTGTCCATCCCGGAGGAGGACGGCGCCCCCGACGGCCTGACCGTGGACGCCGAGGGCGGGGTCTGGGTCGCCCTCAATCAGGGCGGTGAGGTGCGCGGCTACACGCCGGGCGGTGTGCTCGGCGAGGTGGTCGAGGTGCCGGTGCGGGGGGTCACCGCCTGCACCTTCGGCGGCCCCGCCCTGGACGAACTCTTCATCACCACATCCCGCGAAGGTCTCGCCCCAGGGGACGAGCCGCCGGCCGGCTCGCTGTTCCGCGCGTCGGTGGGCGTTGAGGGCCGCCCGGTCCGCGAGTTCGCCGGCTGACGGGGCGGTCGGTCACGGCGTGTCGCCCGCCTTCGCCCGGGCGAGGGTGACACCGCCGGCGATGACGCCGATGTGGCTGAACGCCTGGGGGAAGTTGCCCATGAACGCCCCCGTCGACGGGTCGATCTGCTCCGGCAGCAGCCCGAGCGGGCTCGCCCGGCCGCACAGGGCGTCGAACAGTTCCTCGGCCTGCTCGACCCTGCCCTGCAGGGCGAGGTTGTCGGCCAGCCAGAAACTGCACAGCAGGAAGGCGCCCTCCTCGCCGGGCAGGCCGTCGGGCGACCGCTCGTGCAGGTAGCGGTAGAGCAGGCCGTCCCCGGCCGACAGGCGTTCGGCGATGGCCGCGGTGGTGGCCGTCATCCGCGGGTGGTCGGCCGGGACGACCTTCCGCAGGGGCAGCGCGAGCAGGTTGGCGTCCAGCCCTCCGCCGCCGTCGAGATGCTCGCTCAGGCACTGCGCGTCCTCGTCCCAGGACTCCTCCAGAATGAGCCGGCGCACCGTGTCGGCGGTGGCGCGCCACGTGCCGATCGGGCCCGGCAGGGCGAACCGCTCGCCGATGGTCGCCGCCCGGTCCAGGGCCACCTGGCACATCCCGGCCGAGTACGTGAACACCCTGCCCTCGCTGCGGACCTCCCAGATGCCCTGGTCCGGCCGGCGCCACGCGGTCGCGGCGGTCTCGGTCAGCTCCGCCAGGCGGGACCAGAGCGCGGGCTGGAGGTCACCGCCGGCGCGCAGCCACTGGTCGGCGCAGTCCAGGACCTCACCGTAGATGTCGTGCTGGCGCTGGTCGGCCGCGCCGTTGCCCCAGCGCACGGGAGCCGAGCGCCGGTAGCCCTCCAGACCGGCGTCCTGCACCTCCTCGGGGACGGGGTCACCGCCCAGGGTGTACATGATCCGCGGTTGCCGGCTGTTCTCGAACGCGTCGAGAACCCAGCCGAGGAAGGCGTCCGCCTCTTCGTGGAATCCGACGCGGCGGAACGCGAACACGGTGAAGGCGGCGTCCCGGATCCAGGCGTACCGGTAGTCCCAGTTGCGGACCCCGCCGACCGGCGCGGGCAACGAGGACGTCGGGGCGGCCACCATGGAGCCGTTGACCCAGTCGTCGCACAGCTTCAGCGTGATCGCGGCGCGCCGGACCAGCGGTTCCTGCGGGCCGTCGTAGCGGAAGTTCCGCATCCAGCGGCGCCATGCGTCGGCGGTCTCCCGCAGCACCGCCTCCGGGTCGAAGCGGTGGTGGCGGTGAACGCGTCCCCACGACAACGTCAGATCCAGACGGTCGCCCTGCTCCAGGTCGTGCACGGTGTGCAGGCCGACCGGCGAACGGCTGGAACGCAGATGCAGCCGCAGGTCCGGGCGCCGGGCGGCCTGCACCTCCAGGCCGCTGGCCAGGACGCGTGTCCGTGCGCCGCCCCGGGGCGCCAGCTCGGCCCGCAGCCGGGCGGTCCCGTCCAGGACGACGGCGGACCGGACCAGCTCGGCCCGGCTCGCGCCCGCGTCGTCGGACAGGTCGGCGCCCGCCCGCAGGGCCAGCGCGTCGGTGATCCTGACCAGGCCGTCCGGACCGCGCAGCTCGGTCACCAGCACCGCGGTGTCGGGCTCGTAGTAGTGGCGGGCCTCGCGCAGCTCCTCCACCGTCAGGGTGAAACACCCGCCGTTCGCGTGGTCCAGCAGGCCGCACAGCAGCGGCTCACTGTCGAAGCGGGGCAGGCACAGCCACGGGATCGAGCCGTCGAGGCCGACCAGCGCCGCGGTGGCGCCGTCCCCGATCAGGCCCAGGTCCTCCAGGCGCGGGTAGCCGTCCCACCGGCGGACCGGCCGGAAGGGCGGATCGGGATCGAGCATGCCGCCGGACTCCTCCTCCGTCACCCCGCCCTTCGGCGGGCCGCACCGTCAGAAGGTGATCAGCACCTTCACGACGTCCTCGAGTTTCCTGTCCGACACCTCGAAGGCCCGCTCCACCTCGTCGAAGGAGAACCGGTGCGTCGTCAGCAGCGTGGGATCGAGGCGTTTGGTCTCCAGAAGGCGCAGCAGCCGTTCCATGCGGAGCCGCCCGCCCGGGCACAGGCCGGTGGCGATCGTCTTGTCCGCCATTCCGACACCCCACTCGATCCGGGGAATGCGCACGAACTCGCCCTCGCCGTAATAACCGGTGTTGGATATCGTCCCGCCCGGCTTGGTGATTTTCACGGCCGTCTGGAACGTCACGTCCGCGCCGAGCGCCTCGATCGCGGTGTCCACGCCCTGCCCCTGGGTCAGTTCCATGACCCGCTCGACGACGTCCTCCTGGGTGAAGTCCACGATCTCGTCCGCCCCGTAGGTACGGGCGAGCTGCTGCCGGCGCGGCACCGATTCGACCCCGATCACCAGTCCGGCGCCGCGCAGCTTGGCCCCTGCCGTCGCCATGAGCCCGACCGGTCCCTGCGCCAGGACGGCCACCGTTCCGCCGATCGGGATGTTCCCGTGCTCCGCGCCCATGAACCCGGTCGAGAGCATGTCGGCGCAGTACACCGCCATCTCGTCGGGAACCGTGTCGGGGATCTTCGCCAGGTTGGCGTCGGCCTCGTTCACATGGAAGTACTCGGCGAACACCCCGTCCTTGGAGTTCGCGAACTTGAAGCCCCCCAGGGGACCACCGGACTGTGACGGATGGCCGTTCTGCGAGGCGAGGTCCCCCCAGTCGGGAGTGATGGCGCCGACCAGGACCCGGTCCCCCGGCCGGAACCCCCGCACCTCGGATCCCACGTCGTGGACCGTGCCCACGGCCTCATGGCCGAGCGTGAGGTTCTCCCGCGGGCCGATACCGCCCTTGACCGTATGGGAATCCGAGGTGCAGATCAGCGCGGCGGTCGTCCGTACCACGGCGTCCAGCGGACCCGGCTCCGGAACGGGCTTTTCCACCACGCCGACCCGCCCGATCTCCTTCATCACGAACGCCTTCATCCCGCCCCCTGATCTGGCCGCACGGGTCCGCCGTGTCACCGAAACCCACGGTTCCCGCCGGACGCCCTGCCCGCCCGTGCCCGCCGTACGCTCCACCAGACCTAAAGCACCATGCAAACTTCCATGGAATTCGGCCGGAATGGGCTGGACACCGCCGGGGTATGGCGCGTGAAGGGGAGACATGTCGTTCACTTTGGATGCCGCGCTGGGCTACTACTTCGAAACCGTCCACCTGGTCCTGCTGCTGGTCGGGCTGATCGTGGTGGTCGCCCTGCTCGTGGTGTGGCGGATCGCCCAGGTCCGACGACGCGCCCGAAGAGGCGGCCGGTGAACCGATCGCCGGGTCACCCTGCCGCGTCGCCGGGCATCGGGGCGGCCTCGACGATGCGCGAGGCGGTCCCTCCACGGGCACACCCCATCCAGCCCCCACGTGCCACCGAACTCCCGCCCCGGCGGGGACGCCAAGGTAGGTCGCCCAGCTGCTCCCCCGCTGGTCTGGGCACCCGTCAACCCCTGCGGCCGGTTCCGCCTGGACATGGACACCACGCCGACCTGGCCACCGAGTGCAGCGCCGGTCGTTCCGACCATCCACCGCGTCATCCACGGGACGCAAGCCGCGATCCCGATCCGGTGCCCGCGCCACCGTCAGGGGCGTTGACCTGTGGTGGCGCGGTCACGGACACCGGAATGACTCCGTCTCGTCAGGGCTACAGCGCCCTTGGCGGAGCATCCTCAGCGCACCACCTCGTAGACGAGCTTGGCGACGCCGTTGGAGTAGGTGGCGGAATCCCGGAGCCTCAGGTTCGTCCTGTCCCGATCCTCACGGCTGAAGACGCTCTTCCCGGCTCCCAGCAGCACGGGGAACACCAGCAGGTTGTACCGGTCGATCAGGTCCGCGTCGGCCAGGCGCCGGGCCAGTTCCGCGCTGCCGTGGATGAAGATCGACCCGCCCTCCTCCTGCTTGAGCGCCGCGACGTCCTCGGCCGAGCGCAGGATCGTGATCGGACCCCAGTCCTCGACCAGGTCATCGTCCTTGAGCGTCGTGGACACCACGTACTTGGGAAGGTCCTTGTAGGCCGCGTGGTCTTCGGATCCGGGCCAGATCGGCGCGAAGGCCTCATAGCTGCGACGCCCGAACATCAGGGCCGTGGTGTCGGCCAGTTCCTCCGCCTTGAGCGAGTACGCCTCCGGCACGAACTCGGTCTCCATCACCCAGCCGCCGCTACGGTGGCCCTCGGTCTTGCCTCCCGGGGAGTCCACCACGCCGTCGAGCGACATGAATCCGGTGTAGACCAGCTCTCGTGTCATCGTTCTTCCTTCCAGGGTGATCCGCCCGTTGCCTGCGCGGACAAGGCCGACTTCCGCCGATCTCGTCCGCCACGGTGGGCTGCGTTGGAATCACTGTGGCCGCAGGCGTTTACCGTTTCTTTACGGCCCTTCGCCCCCGTCACGTGTCCCCAGCCTCCCAGGAGAAGCGGGCGATCCGTCGCGGGCGGCCCTCCCCGAGGCGATCGCGCCGCGCGCGTGGAGCAGACCGCGCTGGAGCAGGTGGAGACCACCGGACGCGCATGACCCACCGAGACGAGACGATGCTCCTGTTCCGCAGCACCATGCGCGTCACCGACGGCCACCTGGAGGACTTCCGCGAGGCCATCGCCCGAGCCGTGGACTTCCCGCAGCAGCACGGTCCGCGGCTCATGGTGCAGACCTTCGTGGACGAGGAGCGGATGCTCGCACGCGGCTTCCGGCTCTATCGGACTCCGACGCGGTCCGGCTGCACTGGAGACTCGCGGACCCGTTCATCCAGGAGGTCATGAAGCACTGCCGGGTGGAGCACTTCGAGGTGTTCGGTGAGCCGGACGCCGAGGTGGCGGCGGGCCTGCGCTCGTCGCTCGGCGCGCAGATCCCGCTCACGTTCTCCTCCCGCGTCGCGGGCTTCCTGCGCCTCGGCTCGGCACCCCGGACCCAGCCGAAGCGCCCGCCCGCCCCATGATCACGAACACACCGGCGAACGATCCCTCATGCCGGATGACCTGCCGTCGGGAACCCTCAGGAGGCGACGACCCGTCGCGACCAGGCCGCCAGCAGGCTCCAGCACCCGGTGACCACCTGGACGACGGTGTGTTGTCGGTCCCGCCTACGACGTCGATCCCGGGCGTGATGGGTTCGGCGGTGGCCCGGCTGGTGGTGGTCCACCGTTCGGTGCCGCCCGCTGGCGGCCGTGTTCGGGGGCGGGTGCCAGGATGGCCAGGTCACGGCGGTTGGAGACGCCCAGCTTCGTGTAGATGTGCTGGACGGTGAGCAGGGTCTGGCCCCCGGCCAGCACCGCCGCGCCGTCGAGGTCGTCCAGCAGGTGGACGGCCTCGGCCAACGACGCGGGCCGCAGATACCGCAGTGGGGGAAGGATCATCCGGGCCTCCGGGATGGTGCCGTCGGAAACGGAGCGTGTCCGCCCTCCGTCAGTTGCCGGAAATCTAGGCCCGGCCCGGCTCCACCTCTATCCGCCGAGCGATTCCACCCTGTCCAGATCGCGCCCCTGCCACCTCACCGGCGGACGTCCGGCCAAGCACGACCACCCACACGAACCCGACACCCGCGGCGGCACAGGCGGCGGCAGTCGGCCGGCACCGGGGACTCGACGCCCGCGGACGATGCGCGGGGCGCTGATCAGGAACATCCCGGCGCGCGGGACTCGCCGGCCGCGGTACGAGTGACGTCGCCTGTCGTCTCGGAATGCGGCGGGCTACCGATGACCGGCGGCTTCGCGGGCTCGTCGGAGGGCTGCGCCTGCTTCCGGGCCGCCTGCCACGTGCACCGACAGCCCCGGCAGGAACGGCAGCGCCGCCCAGTGGGTGACGTGGTCCGCACTCGGTCCGCCCGGGGGGTAGCGGATGATGCCGTCGGAGTCCACGAAACAGTCGTGGTAGTGGCTGTCGTCCTCGGAATCGTGCCGGAAGGTCATCGGGATGTACAGATCGTGAAAGACCATGGGCCTGACCAGCCAGTAGTGTTCACCTGCGACGGAACGGTCATGGAAGTCGTGCGGCCAGGTGCCGAACGTCGCCGCCGCAACAGGCTCCCCGGGTTGAGGCAGCCTCTCGTGTGCGTCGACCCATTCCACATTCACCTGCATCTTCGGTGTTCCTCCGGGGCGCTCGGTTCCGGTCACGCTCGTCTTCTGGAACGTCTCGACATCCGGCAGGGTTGCCTGTCCGCTTCCGAACCTGGCCGGTCGGGCTGGAAGGCTGGCCAGTCGGCCGGGAGGTCTGGCCGGTCGGCCGAGGCGGAGTCGGGAAACACGGGGCTAACGTTCCTTTTCGCAGGTGACCCCACGGAGAGGGAGAGGCCCGATGGAGCAGCGCACGTCCGACCGCGACGCCGGCGCGACCACCGAGTTCGAGCGGGACGTCGTGAAGCTGTTGCTGGAGACCGTACGCACGGCGGCCAAGCAGGAATGCGCCGACATCGGTACGGAAAGCCTGCTGAGCGCGCTCGTGTCGGGTGACTCGGCCGCGGGTTCCGCGATCGCCCCCGGAATGAGGGCCGCCGGCGCGCTCAGCGGTGCGATCGGGAGCCGGGGGACATCCGTGTGGGTCAGTGATGACGCGGGTGACGGCACCGCCGGAAGTCCGGACGACGAGCGGGAGATCGACGCCTGCTGGCGGGAGGTCCGGCAGGAGGAGGCCAAGAGGCTGCGCTGGAAGAACCGGAAGAGGACCGAAGAGGAGCGGGCGAGCCTTGATGTTCCGCCGATGACCGGTGCGTTGCGGGCCTGTCTGCGCAGGGCGCTGGAGGCCGCACGGGAGGAGGGCACCATCTCCGTACGCGTACGTCACGTGGCGCGCGCACTGGTCGAGCTGCCCGACACGCGTGCCCGCGAGGCCCTGGTGGTGCAGAAGCTGGACGCCTCGGCCGCCTCGGCCGCGCTCGACGCCCTGCGGGGCACTGATGTGGCGCCGGAGCCCACCTCGGTTCTGGTGCTGCGCAAGGCGGGGACCTTCGGGAAGAGCGGTAATCCGCTGACCCGGAAGTTCATCGCCTGGATATCCGGGGGCGGCGCGGGATTCGGCTCCGCGGTCGTGGGCGTGGTGCGCACGGAGGCACGACGGTCGGCGATACGACGCGGGGCGCCGGAGGTGGAACCCGTCGATGTGCTGCAGGGCATCCTCGCGCTGGACCGGTCGCTGAGGGTCGCGGGGCGTGAGCTGCCCGAGAGCCTGGCGGAAGCGAACCAGGGGGCGGAGTTCCTGCGCCGGTACGGCGTACGGCAGGATAACGTCGCCCGGGTGCTGCTTCCCACCACCGGCATCGCGGAGGGTGAGCCTCCGGAGGTCGGCAGCCCCGCCGACTTCGACCGGCGGCTCCTGCACGTCACCCAGCTCATCGCCTCCGCCAAGGGCTCGCCCACGGTCGGCACGACCCACCTGCTGGCCGCGCTGCTGGACGAGACCGGGACGGACGCCGAGTCGGTGGCGGAGATCGAGCGCGTGCTGACCGAGAGCGGTGCCGACGTCGCCGGGCTGCGGGCGGAGCCGGAGCTGCAGGTCCCACGAGGAGCGGCACGGAGTGCCTGAGCCGCGGCGGTCCGCCAGCGGCACCCACACGGAGGAAACCATGAGCCCGGCGGTACGCCTGTGGAGGCGGCTGCGCCACGAGACCGCCGCGATCCGGGAGGCGGTGCGCGCCGCGCCCCGGCGGACGGTCGTCACCGAGTCCGTACTCACCGGTCTGGTCCTGCTGTGTTCACTGGCGCCGGTTCCGCTGGTGCCGCCGCCCCACCCGGTGGCCTCGGTCCTCCTGGGGGTGTGGACGGCACTGCTCGTGCCCGCGCGGCGGGTGTACCCGTCCCTCACGGTGCTGGGCTGCGTGCCGGTGGTCGCCGGGGACAACGTGTGGGCGATGGTGGCGGTGCCGTGCGTCGTATGGTCCGCCATGCGCCGCATCACTCCCGCACGGCGTGCCTGGGGAGTGCTCGGGGCGAGCGGTGCCGGCGTCGTGCTCGTGTTGCTCGCCGTAGAGTCCCTCGGCGGGCTCCCGGAGACGCCGTATCTGGTCAGCGGCCTCGGCCTGGGTGCGTTGTTCATCGTGCTGCCCGCGCTGTCCGGCCTGATCATGGGGCGCCGCCGCCCACTGACGCGGGTGCTGCGGGAACGCAACGCCTACCTCGAACACGCCCGCTTCCTCACCGACGAGGCGGCCCGCATGGAGGAACGGGCGCGCATCGCCGCCGAGATGCACGATCTGCTCGGCCACCGCATCAGCCTCCTGTCGGTGCACGCCGGAGCCCTCCAGCTCGCCGCCGAACGACAGGCGCCCTCGCTGGCCTCCCAGGCCGAGCTCCTGCACACCACCGCCCGGACGGCCATGGAGGAGCTGCGCGGCATCCTCGGCGTCCTCCGTCACCAGCCCGGCGAGGACACCGGCGAGCGCGGGACCCGCGAGGATCTCGCGGCCCTGGTCGCGGGTTCCCGGAGCGCGGGGGTCGACGCCGAACTGCACTGGGAGGCGGCCGGACCGACGGACGCGGACCCCCGCACCAGGCAGGCCGTCCACCGTGTCGCCCGCGAAGGACTCACCAACGCGCTGAAGCACGCGTCCGGCGCGTCCGTGCGGGTGATGTTCCACGACGAAGGGGACACGGTGGTGATCGCCGTCATCAACGACGCCCCGCCGGTGCCCCGTTCGCCCGGGGGCGGGAGCCGCAGCGGACTCGTCGGACTGCAGGAGAGGATCAGCCTGCTCGGTGGCACCCTCCACGCCGGGCCGCGCCCGGAGGGCGGCTTCGTCCTCTCCGCCCGGATACCCGTCCGGCCCGACCCGCCGCCCGTGTACGCCGCCCCGCCCCGGCCGGTGTCCGACGGGGCGGGCTCCCGGCCCCCGCTGCCCACGGACGTCCTCACGTGGCCCCGCCTCCTCGGCGGCGGCTGCGCGGCGCTCCTGGTACTGCTGCCGGTGGCCGGCGGCACCATCACCCTGCTGATCTTGGCGGTTCTACACTGAACCGATGATCCGAGTCCTGATCGCCGACGATGAAGCGCTCATGCGGGCCGGAATACGGCTGATCCTGGAGAACGCCGACGAGGTGCGCATCGTGGCCGAGGCGCAGGACGCCCACGAGGCCGTCGAAGCCTGCCGTGCACACCCCGTCGACGTCGCCCTCCTCGACATCCGGATGCCCGGCGACGGCATCGCCGCCCTCGCCGAGATCACCCGGCACTCGCCCCGGACGCGGGTGGTGATGCTGACGGCTTTCGGCGAGGAACCGACCGTGGCCTCCGCCCTGCGCGCCGGAGCCCACGGCTATCTCCTCAAGGACACCGGTCCCCGCGAGCTCATCGACGCCGTACGCCGCGCCGCCGCCGGAGAACCCGTCCTCGCCCCGCAGGTCACCCGCCAGCTGATCGAGTTCCGGGCCCGGCCAGGCCACGGCAGCGACACCGCGGCACGCCGGATCGCGGATCTGACCCCGGCCGAACTGGACGTTCTCCGGCTGCTGGGCACCGGCCTCTCGAACGACGGGATCGCCGCACGGCTCCACCTGAGCCGCGGCACGATCAAGGCCCACATCAGCAACATCCTCACCCGCACCGACTGCGCCAACCGCGTCCAGGCGGCGGTGCTGGCGCAGGAGGCGGGGCTGCTCGACTGACGGCCGGCAGGCCGTGTGATCGGTGAAAGGCCCTCCGCTCCCGAACGTGTCCCCGGCCGCCAGGTAGGTCATCAAGGGTGTCGGCATCGATCCCCCGTTCCGGGCGGACTCACCGGCACCAGGGCGGCCGTCAGGTGGGCTCGCCGGGTGACAGCTCCGGGGCGTTCAAGATCTTGGCCATCATGGGGGCCAGGACCTGGCTCTGGGTCTCCGGCCCGGTGAACCCGGCGATCTCCAGCAGGACGTAGCCGTGCATGGCGCTCCACACCTGCCCGGCCAGCGCACGGGGTGGCTCGTCACCGACCCGGCCCGCGGCCGCGGCGGCGGCCACCGCCGACGCCAGAACATCGAACGCGGCCAACGCGGC
>DATADI010000686.1:0-1845 GCA_036258615.1 Thermomonospora sp.
CCGGGCCGCCGGTCCGCTGGCCGCCGCGGCGGCCCGGGACCCCAACCTCGACGTGCGCAAGGCCGCCGTGCGGTCGCTCGGCCGCTGGCCCGCCCGCCCCGACGTCCGGGCGGCCCTGGCCGCCGCGCTCGACGACGCCGACGCCGACGTGCGGGCCTGGGCCCGGCTCGGCCTCGACCCCGCAGAACCCCGCTGAGGAGGACCCCCATGGCCCAGGTCACCGCCCGCGTGGACGTTCCCGTGACCATCGACCCCGACAAGTGCATCACCGGCTGCACCCTGTGCGTCGACATGTGCCCGCTGGACTCCCTCGCCATCGACGAGTCCACCGGCAAGGCGTACATGCACGTGGACGAGTGCTGGTACTGCGGCCCGTGCGCCGCCCGCTGCCCCACCGACGCGGTGACCGTGAACATCCCCCTACTGCTGCGATGAGGACCACCCGGATGAACGCGCGTTGGAAGGCCGTCCCCCTGACCGGAGCCCTCGCCCTCGCCCTGGCCGGCTGCGGCGGGGCGGGCGGCGCCGGGGACGGCGTCGTCCAGGTCGACGTCGGCTACCAGTCCAGGACCATCAACACCGTCACCGCCGGGACGCTGCTGCGCGACCTCGGGCACCTGGAACGGCGGCTGGCCGAGGCGGGCCGCCGCACCGGCCGCACCTACCGGGTGCGCTGGCACGACTTCGCCACCGGCGCCCCGCTCACCGCCCAGATGATCGCCGGGAAGATCGCGATCGGGTCGATGGGCGACTACCCCATGCTGATCAACGGCTCCCGCTCCGCCGGATTCCCCGACGTGCGCTCCCGGTTCGTCGCCGTCACCGGCTACAACCTGCGCGGCTCCCTCAACCAGGTGGTGGTGCCCCGCGACTCCACCGCGCGGACCCTGGCCGACCTGCGCGGGAAGCCGGTCTCCACCAGCGTCGGGTCGGCCGCGCACGGCATGCTGGTGCGGGGGCTGCGGGCCGCGGGGGTGCGGCCAGCCGACATCCGGCTGCTCGGCCAGGACCCGTCGGTGGGCGTCACCAACGTCGAGTCCGGCAAGGTCGCCGCGCTGGCCCAGTTCGTCCCCTACCCCCAGCAGATGATCTTCAAGGGGACGGCCCGGCTGCTGTACGACGGGGGCGCGGCCGGGTTCCCCACCTTCCACGGCGTCGTGGCCCGCGAGAAGTGGACCGGCGAGCACCCCGAGGTGCTGGCGGCGTTCCTGGCCGCCACCCGGGACGCCACCGAGCACCTGCACCGCGACCCGCTGGACGCCGCCCTGCGGGTCGCGCGGGCCACCGGGCTGCCGCCCGAGGTCGTCTACCTGTACAACGGCGCGGGCGGCCTGGTCACCTTCGACCTCACGATCAAGCCCCGGCTGGTGGAGGCCCTGCGGCAGGACGTCCCGTTCCTCAAGGAGATCGGCTCCATCAAGGAACTGGACGTGGACGCCTTCACCGACGATGGCCCGCTGCGCGAGGTCTACGGCCCCGCCTACGACAGGGCGGTCGCCTCGTTCGCCAACCCCGCCGCCGTCCGGGGCCGCGACGAGGTCTGCGACCTGGACGTCACCGACCCGCGCACCGCCTCGGAGGCGTGGATCGGCGACCGGCTCGTCCCCGCCGCCAACCCCACCTGCCTGCTGCGCCTGGCGGGGGACCGCGACGAACGGCCCCGCGCCCTGTACGTCCCGTCCGCCGACACCGGGACCAAGCTGTTCGCCCACGCCGCCACCTGGGTCAGGGACCCGCGCGCCAGGTGGCCGCTGCTGCCGTTCGCCACCCCGGAGGCCGCCTCCGCGTACGTCGCCGACCACCCCGGCGCCGAGACCCTGTCCTACGACGACGCGCTCGACGCCG
>DATADI010000687.1:0-6508 GCA_036258615.1 Thermomonospora sp.
CGGCGAACGGCACGACGTCGCGCAGGAAGTCACGGCGGCCGAGGAACGCCGCCAGGCTCTCGCGATGCTCGTCACAGGCCAGCCAGATCTTGCGCCGCTCGGGCGTGTGGATCCTGGGGTTGTTCCAGCGCAGCGCCCACACGGCGGGGGCGCGGCAGCCCTTGGCCGAGCAGATCGCCTCGTCGGCGGGGTCTTCGGGTCCGGTCTCCGTCACCGTTCCAGTGTGGCGCGCCCGGCGGGGCGGCGCGCACCGCGGGCCGCCCGAACGTGCATGAACGCCGTCCCGCGTGGGAGGAGACCCCCGAGGGTCACCAGATCGGGGAGGGCACATGACGACACGGCATCTGCGGCGGCGGCGCTCGGTGGAACTGCCCACCGAGCCGGCGCTGCTGGAGGTCTACCTGAACGACCACCTGGCCGGGGCGACCGCCGGGGCCCGGCTGATCCGGCGGATCACCGGGGCGCACCAGGGCACCCCGGCGGCGCCGGAGCTGGCCCGGCTGACCACCGAGATCGCCGAGGACCGCCGGGCGCTCATGGGCATCATGGCCTCGCTGGACGTGCCGGTCCGCCGGTCCCGGCTGGTCGCCGGGTGGGCGGCCGAGCTGCTGGGGCGGCTCAAGCCGAACGGGCGGCTGGTGCGCCGCTCGCCGCTCAGCTCGGTGATCGAGCTGGAGGGGATGCTGCTCGGCGTGGAGGGCAAGGCCGCGGCCTGGCGCACGCTGCGGCGGCTGGCCGAACGCGAGCGCAGGCTGGACGGGGCGCGGCTGGACGCGCTGCTGGAGCGGGCCGCCGCGCAGGCCCGGCTGCTGGAGGAGCTGCGGGTGCGGGCGGTGGACGACATCATCGGCATCCCGTGATCTACAACGTAAAGGCACCGGGCCCGGTCAGTGCGCGGGTCAGTGCGCGGCGGCGTCCCAGTCGCCGCCGGTCCCGACCGACACCTCCAGCGGGACCCGCAGCGGCCGGACGCCGGTCATCCGGTCGCGCACCAGCTCCCGCACGGCGGCCTCCTCGCCGGGCGCGATCTCCAGCACCAGCTCGTCGTGCACCTGGAGCAGCAGGCGGCTGCGCAGCCCGGCCCCGCGCAGCGCCTCGTCGACGGCGAGCATCGCCAGCTTGACCAGGTCGGCGGCCGAGCCCTGGATCGGGGCGTTGAGCGCCATCCGCTCGGCGGTCTGCCGTCGCTGCGCCTGGTCGCTGGTGAGGGCGGGCAGGTAGCGGCGGCGGCCGAGCAGCGTCTCGGTGTAGCCGGTCTCGCGGGCCCGCGCCACCAGCCGGTCCAGGAAGTCGCGGACCCCGCCGAACCGGGCGAAGTAGGCGTCCATCAGCGGCCGGGCCTCCTGGACGGGCACGCCGAGCTGCCGGGCCAGCCCGAACGCCGACAGGCCGTAGGCCAGCCCGTACGACATGGCCTTGATCCGGCGGCGCATCCCCGCGTCGACGGCGGCCGGGGTCACCCCGAACACCTGCGCCGCCATCGTGGTGTGCAGGTCCTCGCCCGAGGAGAACGCCTCCAGCAGCATCGGGTCGCCCGACAGGTGGGCCATGACCCGCAGCTCCAGCTGGCTGTAGTCGGCCGTCAGCAGCGCCGTGTAGCCCTCGCCGGGCACGAACGCGCGGCGGATCAGCCGCCCCTCCGGCGTGCGGATCGGGATCACCTGGAGGTTCGGCTCGGTGGACGTCAGCCGCCCGGTCGCCGCCACCGTCTGCTGGAAGGTGGTGTGGACGCGGCCGTCGGACCCCAGCTCGCGGATCAGCCCCGCCACCGTCATGTGCAGCCGGGCCAGGTCGCGGTGCCGCAGCAGGACGCGG
Source organism: Thermomonospora sp. (assembly GCA_036258615.1). Lineage (GTDB taxonomy): Bacteria > Actinomycetota > Actinomycetes > Streptosporangiales > Streptosporangiaceae > Thermomonospora. The sequence continues at coordinate 1,816 of DATADI010000687.1, forward strand.
GGGAGCGGATGGTCGGTGCGCTCGGTCAGCCAGGCCAGCGCCTCGGCGTCGGTGGAGTGCCCCGACTTGATCTTCTTGGTGCGGGGCAGCCCCAGCTCCCCGAACAGCACCTGCTGGAGCTGCTTGGTGGAACCCGGGTTGAACGGGCGGCCCGCGATCCGCGCGGCCTCGTCGGCGACCTCCCGCATGCCTCCGGCGAACCGGGCCTCCAGGTCGTCCAGCGCCCCCCGGTCGACGTTGACGCCCGCCCGCTCCATCCGGGCCAGCAGCCCGGCCAGCGGCAGCTCGACGGTGCGCCACAGCTCGTCCATGCCGGTCTCGGCGAGCCGGGCGGCGAGCGACTCGTCCAGGTCCAGCGCCATGCGGGCCCGGACCATCAGCGCCGCCGCCCAGCCCGCGTCGTCCGCGCCCGGCGGGCGGCGGCCCAGGTACCGCGAGGCCAGGTCGTCCAGCGCGTAGGCGGCCAGCCCCGGCCGCAGCAGGTAGGCGGCCATCGCCGTGTCGCCGGTGACGCCCGCGACCCGCCAGCCGTGCTCGGCGGACACCCGCATGACCGCCTTGGCGTCGTCGACCACCTTGGCGGCCTCCGGATCGGCCAGCCAGCCGGCGAACGCCCGCGCGTCGGCCTCCGTCAGCGCCGCGACCTCGAAGGCGGTCGCCGGTCCGCCGCGGGTCGCCAGCCCCACGTGGGTGACGCGGCCGGTGCCGCGCGCCCAGGTGTGCGCCGTCACCAGCCCGACCGGCGCCTCCCGGCGGGCTCGCGCCAGCCAGACCTCGAGCGTCCCCGGTGTCAGCTCGGCCCCCCGGATCCGCACGACGGGCCGCTCGGCGGACGGGGTGCGCCCGCCGCCCGGGTCGGCGGCGAACAGCCGTTCGCGCAGGCTCGGGTTGCGGAACTCCAGGTCGTCCAGCAGGGCGGTGAACGCGGCCAGGTCGTACGGCCTGCGGCGCAGCCCCGCCAGGTCGGCCATGCCGCCGGGCAGCTCGACGTCGCGGACCAGCTCGGTCAGCCTGCGGTTGAGCCGGACGGTGTCCAGCGCGGCGCGGAGCTTCTCCCCGGCCTTGCCGGGGACCTCGTCGGCGCGGTCGAGCAGCGCGGCCAGCGAGCCGTACTCGCGGATCCACTTGGCGGCGGTCTTCTCGCCGATGCCGGGGATGCCGGGCAGGTTGTCGGACGGGTCGCCGCGCAGCGCCGCGAAGTCGGGATACTGCCGGGGCGTGAGGCCGTACCGCTCCTGGACCCGGTCGGGCGTGTAGCGGGCCAGCTCGGTGACGGCGCGGGTGAAGTACAGCACCGTGACGTCGTCGTCGACGAGCTGGAGCACGTCCCGGTCGCCCGTGATGATCAGGACGTCGCAGTGCCCCTCGGCGCAGGCCCGGGTGGTGAGGGTGGCGATGACGTCGTCGGCCTCGTAGCCCGGCACCCGCAGCGCGGGGATGCTCATCGCCTCCAGCAGGCGGTCCAGGATCTCCAGCTGGCTGCCGAACCCCTCCGGCGACCTGGCCCGGCCCGCCTTGTACTCGGGGAACGCCTCGGTGCGGAACGTCTGCCGGGACACGTCGAACGCCACCGCCACATGGGTGGGCCGCTCGTCGCGCAGCGCGTTGGCCAGCATCGACGCGAACCCGTACACCAGGTTGGTGGGCTGCCCGCCGGTGGTGCTGAAGTTCTCCACCGGCAGCGCGTAGAACGCCCGGTAGGCCAGGGAATGGCCGTCCACGAGCAGCAGCCGGGACCGCTCCCCGCCCATGACATCCCCTCCTCGGGCCGACGACCTTCCCGCACCCTACTCGCCGCCTCCGACAGTGCCCCGGCCCGGCGATTGGACTGTTCCAAATTGGGGTCTGTTCCGTCCGGGATCGCTGTGGTTAAGGTGACTAGATCATTTGATGTCCGCTGTGGCAGGAAGCGAGACGAGATGTTCCTTCGGAGCGTCGCGGCGGTCGCGGTGCCCTTCGCACTGGCGACCACGGCCGCCCTCCCCGCCCACGCCGAACCCCGGGAGGGCTGGCGGCTGGTCCACCACGAGTCCTTCAACCGCCCGCTGGACGACGGGACCGCGCCCTGGTTCCGGGACGACGACGGCCCCGGCAGCCCCTACGACGTCGACGTCTACGACAACGACGGCGCGTTCTTCGACACGGTCGGCGGGCCCGCCTTCCGCGAACAGCTCGCCGGTTTCCACACGTACCGCAAGTCCTTCCGCTTCGGCGCGCGCGGCTGGCTCACCGCCGAGCTGGCCGCCCGCGACGAGGACCGCGACGGCGACCCCGACCGGCCGCCCACCCTCACCTCCCGCAAGGGCGTCGCGCACCTGGACGAGCCCAGCCACAAGGGCGGCGTGCTGATCCGCTCCTCCCGGCCGCTGCCCTCGGAGTACCGCGTCGAGATGACCCTGCGTGGCCTGGAGTTCGGCGGGCAGCGCGGCGGCTCCTGGGACTATCCGGACGGCCGGATCAACGGGTACTCGCCCGAGGGCTGCAAGACCAACCACCCCTGGAAGCCCGGCGGCGACTTCTCCCTGCCCGAGTGCCGGTGGGCCGACGTGCGCACCGACTCCAACGGCTTCTACTACCTGGGCATCATGGACTACGCCCGTCCGGCCCCGCACAACAACGTCTTCATCCACACCCACCGCAAGGTGGCGATGGACTCCTACAACCGCTACAAGTACACCGCCGGGGGCCTGCGCTACTGCAACCCGGTCACCAAGCAGTACGAGCCCTACACCGCGGGCACCGGCAACGGGGTCAACGCCATCTTCATGACCGACGACCGGCGCTACACCGGCCAGCCCGGCACCGAGTACCTCATGCACAGCGAGTGCGGCGTGGCCAAGGGAGGCGCGATCGTCTCCCAGGTGGACCTGCGGCCGGAGCTGCTGCCCGCCGAGAGCTACCGCTTCGCCATCGAACGCCGCGACGGTGCCTACACCATGGAGATGTCGGGCGTCTTCGCCCACGTGGGCCGGGCCACCTTCCGCTACACCCGCGAGTTCGTGCAGGACGGCGAGCCGATCTGGCACTACAACCAGAAGCCCGAGGAGTACGACGGGCGGTTCAACGGCACCTGGACCTGGAAGGGACCGGGCGGGACGCTGGAGGACCGTGACGTGTGGCCCGCCGGGTCCGCCTACCCCGACCACTTCATCATCGGCGACCCCCACATGAACTTCTACGAGGGCAGCGCCCGCGTCGACGACGTGCGGATGTTCGTCCCCAAGCACTGACCTCCGTGAAGGCCGGCCCGCTCCGGGGGGCCGGCCTTCGCGTGTTAGCGGCCTGCGATAGCGGGCACGCCCCCGCCGGAGGACGAGACCAGTCGAGACCACCAAGGAGGGGAGCGGCGTCATGAAGCATGACGAGTTCATCGGCCTCGTGCAGAACAGGGCCCGGCTCTCCAGCCGGGGCGAGGCGGAACGGGCGTGCCGGGCCACCCTGGAGACACTCGGCGAACGAGTACCGGAGGGGCTGGCCGACAAGCTCGCCGCGCAGCTTCCCCACGAGATCGGCGAGCACCTGCGCCGGACGGAGGTCTACGGCGGCGCCGGGACGGGGGAGCGGTTCGACCGGCGCGGGTTCATCGAGCGGGTCGCCGTCCGCGCGGGCGTGGACGACCCCAAGGCCGCCTACATCGCCCGGTCGGTGCTGGAGGTCGTCGACGAGGCCACCCAGGGGAAGATCACCTCGAAGGTGGGCGAGAGCCTGCCGCCCGACATCCGCGAACTGGTCACCCTGGGGAGCAAGGGCTGACCGGCGGGCCGGGAGGGCAAAGCCCGGGTACCCCCCGCGTCAAGGCCCGGCGAAACCAGGCCCCGCCCCGAGTCAAGACCCGCGGCCGGGACCGGCCACAGCGCGCACCGGGACGCGCGGGGAGGCGTCAGAGCGAACACGGGGGAGAAGAGAAAGCGACGCCGGGTGGATACGGGGGCAATCCACCCGGCGTCGCATCATCGGTGTTCCGACGGGGGCCCGGAACACCGGCACGGGCGCCCCGACGGGGGACCAGGGCGCCGGTACAAATCGTACACCGAAACCCCCCGCGGTTAGTCAAGGAAAAGTCACGAGCCGATTTCCGGTGGGCGTCCGGAAATCCGCTTCTGGTCGGCCCTTTGCGGCTGCTCCAGCGGCTCCTGCAGGGGCGCCCGGGGCTGCGGCTCCCGTCCGCCGTTGGCCACCACCACGCTGACGTAGGGCAGGACCAGCGCTCCGACCACCAGCGCCCCCGCCACCCACACCGGGGCGCCGAGGACCGCCGTCACCACCGCCGCCACGAAGCACACGGTCCGGACGCCCATCGACACCAGATAGCGGCGCTGCCGGTGCCCGATGTCCTGCGACATCGGCAGGGGCGCGTCGGTGACCGTGTAAACGCCGGCGCGTTTGCGGGGAATCACCTTCACACATCCACGTTAGGCCCAGGCCACGGCGGAGGCGACACCAGGAGGGGCACATGACCGACCGGACGTACCGGGTGACCGAGATCGTCGGCACCTCGCCCGAGGGGGTGGAGCAGGCGATCCGCAACGGCATCGCCCGCGCCGCGCAGACCCTGCGGCACCTGGACTGGTTCGAGGTGACCGAGGTGCGCGGCCAGATCGAGGAGGGCCGGGTGGCGCACTACCAGGTCGGCCTGAAGGTCGGCTTCCGGCTCGAGGACACCTGAGCGGCGGCTCCGTGCCCCCGCCGGCCG